>JAEWFB010000056.1 GCA_023389095.1 Actinomycetes bacterium | reverse complement strand
CTTCCGCACCGTGCAGGAGCTGGCCCGCCTCGGGGCGGAGGCCCAGATCGACGGGCACCACGTCATGACGCACGGCGTGCCGCTGCTGTCGGGCGCGCCGGTCGAGAGCAGCGACATCCGGTCGGGCGCCGCCCTCGTCATCGCCGGCCTCGTCGCCGAGGGTGACACCCTCGTCAGCGGCGTCCACCACATCGACCGCGGCTACCCGCGGTTCGAGGTGGCGCTGCGGGCGCTCGGCGCCGACGTCACCCGCGAGCCGGACGACGCCCCCGACTTCGAGTGAGCCCGTCCGCACGGTTCGCCGGGACTGCCCCGGTTCGTCCCTCGGGAGGCACTCCGGCCCCTCACCATCTGCACGCGCCGCACGTATTTTCTTGACTGGATCTTGACTCCTCAAGGCAACGTTTCCGGTACACGGCGCGTCATCATGGTGACGGCAGCCGCGTTGAGAGGGGTCCACGATGGCGCTGAAAACCCACCGCAGGGGACCGGTCCGAGTAGTCGACGGACCGGATGGGCACGACGTCATCATCGAGGGTCGCCTCGACATGCACACGGTGCCGGACATCCGCGACGCGATCCACGCGATCATCCCCCAGGGGCGCGGCGACATCCGCCTCCACCTGGCCGACGCCGAGATCGGTGACGCCACCGGGCTCGGGGTCCTCGTGCACCTGCACCGGCGTGCCACGCGCGCCGAACGGCGGCTCCTGCTCGTCGACCCGACCGACCGCACCACGCGGCTCGTCCGGGGGTGCCGCCTCGACCGGATCCTCGCGACCCGGCACGCCGCGACTGTGGCGCCTCTCACCGCCTGAGCGACTCCCCGGCGCGGGGGCCCGCCGCTACCGTCGAGCCATGTCCTCGACGGAGAGTGCCCTGCCCGCACCGGCCCGGCCGCAGCGCGACCGACCGTGGGTCATGCGAACCTATGCCGGCCACTCGAGCGCCGCCGCGAGCAACGCCCTGTACCGGCGCAACCTCGACAAGGGCCAGACCGGCCTGTCCGTCGCGTTCGACCTGCCGACGCAGACCGGCTACGACCCCGACCACCCACTCGCTCGCGGCGAGGTCGGCAAGGTCGGCGTGCCGGTCAGCCACATCGGCGACATGGCCGCGCTCTTCGACGGCATCCCGCTGCGCGAGATGAACACGTCGATGACGATCAACGCCACGGCGATGTGGCTGCTCGCGCTCTACCAGGTGGCCGCCGAGCGCCAGGCCGGCGCCGCGGGCGAGGACGCCGCGGAGTGGGTCCACGCGCTCGCCGGCACGACCCAGAACGACATCATCAAGGAGTACCTGTCGCGGGGCACGTACGTGTTCCCGCCCGGGCCCTCGCTGCGGCTCATCACCGACCTCGTCGCGTACACGGTGCGCGAGATCCCGAAGTGGAACCCCATCAACATCTGCAGCTACCACCTGCAGGAGGCCGGGGCGACGCCGGTGCAGGAGATCGCCTTCGCGATGTCCACCGCCGTCGCAGTGCTCGACGCCGTGCGCGACTCGGGCCAGGTTCCGGCAGAAGAGTTCTCGGCAGTCGTCGCGCGAATCTCCTTCTTCGTCAACGCTGGCGTGCGGTTCGTCGAGGAGATGTGCAAGATGCGCGCCTTCGTCCAGCTGTGGGACGAGCTGACCCGCGAGCGCTATGGCGTCACCGACGACAAGGCCCGACGCTTCCGCTACGGCGTGCAGGTCAACAGCCTCGGCCTGACCGAGGTGCAGCCCGAGAACAACGTTCAGCGGATCGTCCTCGAGATGCTCGCCGTGACGTTGAGCAAGGACGCTCGCGCCCGGGCGATCCAGCTGCCGGCGTGGAACGAGGCGCTCGGCCTGCCGCGGCCGTGGGACCAGCAGTGGAGCCTGCGGATGCAGCAGGTCCTGGCGTTCGAGTCCGACCTGCTCGAGTACGACGACCTCTTCGCCGGGTCGGTCGTCGTCGAGCAGAAGGTGGCCGAGCTCGTCGCCGGGGCGAAAGCCGCGATGGCGCGCATCGAGGAGATGGGTGGCGCCGTCGCAGCCGTCGAGTCGGGCTACATGAAGTCGGCCCTCGTCGCCTCGCACGCCGAGCGTCGTCGCCGCATCGAGGCGGGCGAGGAGGTCATCGTCGGGCTCAACCGGTTCGAGACCACCGAGCCCAACCCGCTGACCGCCGACCTCGGGACCGCGATCCAGACCGTCAACGCGTCGGTCGAGCAGGCCGCCGCCGAGGCGGTGCGCGCCTGGCGCGACACCCGGGACGCCGACGCGTCGGACCGGGACCGGGCGGCGTCGGCGCTGGAGCGCCTGCGGGCCGACGCGGCGTCGGGCACCAACCTCATGGCCGCCACCCACGAGTGCGCCCGGGCGGGCGTCACGACGGGGGAGTGGGCCGGGGCGCTGCGCGAGGAGTTCGGCGAGTACCGCGCTCCGACAGGGGTCTCCGGGTCGGTCGGCGTCGGCGGCTCGGAGCCGGGCGACGACCTGGCTCGCGTCCGCGGGCTCGTCGCCCGCACCGGCGAGGAGCTCGGCGAGAAGCTGCGCGTCCTCGTCGGCAAGCCCGGCCTCGACGGCCACTCCAACGGCGCCGAGCAGATCGCCGTGCGCGCCCGCGACGCCGGCTTCGAGGTCATCTACCAGGGCATCCGGCTCACGCCCGACCAGAT
>JAEWFB010000632.1 GCA_023389095.1 Actinomycetes bacterium | reverse complement strand
CGACAGCCCGATCGCCCGCAAGGAGCGGCTGCGCGCGAAGTTCTCGCACTTCTACTTCCGCGATCGCGTCGCCCCGGCGACGCCCTCCGAGCTCGAGGCCGCCCACCACGACCACGGCGGTCACGCGACCGCCCCGTCGGGCGAGCACGAGGCCATCGAGTCCGGTGCCGAGTCGGGTGCCGAGTCGGGTGCCGGCAGCGAGCGCGAGACGATCAAGGCCGACCGCCACCACGACTGAGCCCGACTGAGCCCGACTGAGCCAGCCCCGGCCGCGCTCCGCGCCGGCCCCCCGAAGGCCCCGACCCACCCCGGTCGGGGCCATCGGCGTCCCCCGCCGAGGCCGACCGCCCGACGCGACGCCCGCCCGTACCGCTCTGAGAAACGTCTCAGAACCGGACGAAAGGGTCGGCTGGGCGACCGGTGGTCCCGGTGCCCCTCCCCCCACCCCGAGAGGTAAGACGCATGCTCGACACGATCTTCGGCCTCCCCGTCCACCCCCTCGTCGTCCACGCGACGACCGTCATCGTGCCCTCCGCGGCCGTAGCCGTCCTCCTGGCCGCCGTGTGGCCCCGCTTCCGTCGCTGGGCCGGCTGGTTCCCGCTCGCGCTGTCAGTGCTCGCCGTCGTGCTGACGCCGCTGTCCACCCAGTCCGGCGAGGCCCTGGAACGACGTGTCGAGCACTCGGCCCTCATCGAGCAGCACTCCGAGCTGGCCGACGGGCTGCTCCCGTGGGTCCTCGTGCTGCTCGTCGGCGCGGCCGGGCTCTACGTCGTGGCCCGCCGCGAACGCGCCGCTGCCAATCCCGACGGCCCCGCCGTCGACGGGTCGACGGCCCCGGCCTCGGCCGGCACAGCCGGAGCCGAGACCGCCGCTGCGACCCTCCCCCGCTGGCTGCTCGTCGGTGCGGCCGTCGTGGGTCTGGTCGCCGCGCTCGGCACGGCGGTCCAGGTCGTCCGCATCGGCCACAGCGGCGCCGAGGCGGCGTGGTCCGACTCGGTGTCCCAGGCGCCCGCCCCGCAGGGCGGCGGCGACGGCGGCAGCTGAGGACGTCCGGACCTCCAGGTCCGTGCTGCGAGGGGCGTGCGGTGCCGCTGACGGCGCCGCACGGCCTCGTGCTGCGGCTCCCCCGGCCGGCGCGGCCGCCGGAGCGTGCGAGACTGCTGCCGTGCACCACCTGTCCGAGACCGAGTTCGACGAGGCCGTCGGTGATGCCCTCGACTCCATCCCGGACGAACTGGCCCGCGCCATGGACAACGTCGTCGTCCTCGTCGAGGACGAGCCCCCGCCCGGTGACCCGGAGCTGCTCGGAATCTACGAGGGAACCCCGCTGACCGAGCGCGGCCAGTGGTGGTCGGCCGGCTCGTTGCCGGACCGGATCACGATCTTCAAGGGTCCCCTCGAGCGGATGTGCTCCGACGTCGAGCAGCTGCGCGAGGAGATCGCCGTCACGGTGGTGCACGAGGTGGCCCACCACTTCGGCATCGACGACGAGCAGCTGCACGAGCTCGGCTGGGGCTGACCGCGTCCGCGGACGTGCCGGGGGTGTCCGCCATGGGCCCCACGGGCGTCGGGACGCTGTCTCGTGCGGTGGACAGTTTGCCCGGGCTCGGCGGCACCTGCCCTTTACGGCCTCGTCCGGAGGATCTACGGTCATAGGACCGACCACCGATCGGATGGAGGTGCAAGCGAGGATGTTCTCTCCCACACGATCGCACCACGAGCCCGAAGGCCCGTGACGCCCGTGGCCAACACGAAGGGGAGGGTCCTGCGCCCTCCCCTTCGTCATGTCCCGGAACAGCTGTGCACGGACGGGGGCCGGGACACGGAACGGGCCCGGTCGCCAGTGGCGACCGGGCCCGTTCCGGTGTCTGCGGGTGCGTGCGGCCTCAGATGGAGTACTCGCCCGAGAAGGACTCGAACACCCAGAGCACGACCGCGGGGATCGCGAGGAACACGCCGATGATGAACAGCCACCAGCCGATCGCGAGCCCGGCGAACATGATCGCGCCCGAGCCGGCGAGCCACAGCGGCGTCCAGGAGCTGGCGACGAAGTAGCCGTAGTTGCCCTCGGCCTCCTCGATCTCACCGCTCGCGTTGTCCTCGGGACGCAGCGGCAGCTTGCGCCCGGTCATCCAGAAGTAGAACCCGGACAGGGCGAAGAGGGCCCCGGTGAGGACCAGCGCGGTGACGCCGATCGGCTCGGTCCAGTGCGTCCAGAAGCCGTAGATCAGCGTGACCGGGACGAAGAAGATGAACAGGTAGACCAGCAGCTTGGTCTCGACGCGCATCGGTCAGTCCTCACGCTTCTCGGAACGGGCGGCGGCGGGCTCGTGCTCGACGTCGGCCGGGCCCATCACCTGGGTGAGGGTGCCCTGGTCGGCCACCGGACGCACGCCTGCGACGGCCTCGGGGTGGTGCAGGTCGAACGCGGGGCGCTCGGAGCGGATGCGCGGCAGCGACGTGAAGTTGTGCCGCGGCGGCGGGCACGAGGTGGCCCACTCGAGCGAGGCGCCGTAGCCCCACGGGTCGTCGGACTCCACGAGCGGAGCCTTCTTCCACGTCTTCCACACGTTGTAGATGAACGGGATCATCGAGGCGCCGAGCAGGAACGCACCGCAGCTGGACACGATGTTCGCGGCCTGGAACCCCTCCTCAGGCAGGTAGTCCGGGTACCGGCGGGCCATGCCCTCGATGCCGAGCCAGTGCTGGATGAGGAACGTCGTGTGGAAGCCGATGAAGAGCATCCAGAAGTGGATCTTGCCGAGCCGCTCGTCGAGCATCCGGCCGGTCAGCTTCGGCCACCAGAAGTAGTAGCCGGCGAACATCGCGAACACGACGGTGCCGAACACCGTGTAGTGGAAGTGCGCGACGACGAAGTAGCTGTCGGACAGGTGGAAGTCGAGCGCCGGGCTGGCCAGGATGACGCCGGTCAGGCCGCCGAAGAGGAACGTCACGAGGAAGCCCATGGCCCAGAGCATCGGGGTGGCCATGACGACCTTGCCGCCCCACATCGTGCCGATCCAGTTGAAGAACTTCACGCCGGTCGGCACGGCGATGAGCATCGTCATGACCGAGAAGAACGGCAGGAGCACCTGGCCGGTGACGTACATGTGGTGGGCCCAGACGCTCGCCGACAGCGCGGCGATGGCGATCGTGGCGAAGACGAGGGTCTTGTAGCCGAAGATCGGCTTGCGCGAGAAGACCGGCAGGACCTCGCTGATGATGCCGAAGAAGGGCAACGCGATGATGTAGACCTCTGGATGGCCGAAGAACCAGAACAGGTGCTGCCAGAGCATGGCACCGCCGTTCTCGGC
>JAEWFB010000584.1 GCA_023389095.1 Actinomycetes bacterium | reverse complement strand
GTCGAGGCGTCACCCGCCGTGACGGCCGGGGCGCCCTCGGCGAGGGTGACGGCGAGGGTGACGGCGAGGGTGACGGCGACGGCGAGGCCGGGCGACCGGGCGCGGGCGGACAGCACGACACGCTGAGCGGCGCCGGCCGGCGCACTGGCCGACGCGATGACCGACGCGATGGCCGACGCGATGGCCGACGCGATGACCGACGCGATGGCCGACGCGATGGCCGACACGGCCGTTTCCGCCGTCGCCACGTACGGTGGGGGCCATGCCCCGCACGACCCGCTTGAGAAGAACCACGGCCGTCGCCCTCGCCGCGACGGTCGTCGGCGGCCTCGGTGCCGGCTGCTCGATGTTCCAGCAGGCGCCGGCGCCGGAGGACACCGCTCGCGCGCTCGCCGCCGGGCTCGCCAAGGCCGACGTCACCGGCGTCGCCCTCAAGGGCTCGACCACCCAGAAGGTCAACGCCTTCCTCGCCACCGCCTTCAAGGGCATGGACGGCACGCGGCCCACCGTGTCGCTGCAGAAGATGAGCCACGCCGACGGCTCGGAGAAGGCCACCGCCACCCTTGCCACGACGTGGAACGTGTCGCCCGCGTCCGCGTCGCCCCCCACCGCATCCTCGACGTCCTCGCCGGCCACGTCCTCGCCGGCGCCGTCCGACTCGGCGTCCCCCGCGACGACCCCGACGACCTGGTCGTACACGACGCAGGTCCCCCTGACCCTCGTCGACGACACGTGGCAGGT
Organism: Actinomycetes bacterium; assembly: GCA_023389095.1. Lineage (GTDB taxonomy): Bacteria > Actinomycetota > Actinomycetes > Actinomycetales > Dermatophilaceae > Monashia. The sequence goes on along the minus strand of JAEWFB010000584.1, from coordinate 9,125 downwards.
CAGCTGGAGCCCGGGCATCGTGGCACCCGACCTGCGCTCCGACGAGAGCCTCACCCTGGCGCGCACGTGGCCGCGGCGGGCCGACATCCTCGACCGCAACGGCGCCAAGCTCATGACCGAGCGCGAGGTGGCCGTCGTCGGCATCGACAAGACGAAGGTGTCCGGTTCGGCCGCCGCGGCATCGGCCCGCACGCTCGCCGCGCTCGTGGGCGTCGACCCGGGCCGGTACGCCACCAAGGTGTCGCAGGCCGGGGCCAAGGCGTTCGTCGAGGCCATCACCTTCCGCGCCGACGACCCGCAGCTGACGAAGAACGGCGCCGCCATCGACAAGGTCACCGGCGCCGTCACGGTGCCGGCCCTGACCGTCCTGGGCCCGAGCCGCACCTTCGCCGCGCCGATCCTCGGCACGGTCGGCGAGGTGTCCGCCGAGGACGTCAAGGCCTCGAAGGGGGCGCTCGAGGCGGGCGACGTCATCGGCAAGAACGGCCTGGAGTACCGCTACGACGCCCGGCTGCGCGGCGCGCCCGGCCTGTCGGTGCAGGCGGTCCGACGCGGCGCCGACGGCAGCGTCATCGACAAGCGCGAGGTCTACGCCCAGCAGTCCAAGGACGGCACGCCCCTCACCCTGACCATCGACCAGAAGCTCCAGTCCGCGGCCGAGGCCGCCCTCGCCGGGCAGACCCAGCGCCCGACCGCGCTCGTGGCCGTGCGCATCTCCACCGGCGAGGTGCTGGCCGCCGCCGTGGGCCCGGGTGCGAACGGCGCCCCGCTGGCCCTCGCCGGCAAGAACCCGCCCGGCTCGACGTTCAAGATCGTCAGCTCGCTCGCCCTCGTCCGCAAGGGCGACACGGCCGACACGAAGCTGCCGTGCACCGACTCGCTCACCGTCGACGGCCGCCAGTTCGGCAACTACACGACCTACCCGAAGAACCACCTCGGCGACATCCCGATGCAGACCGCCCTGGCCTTCTCGTGCAACACGGCCTTCATCAGCCAGCACGACAAGGTCAGCCAGGACGACCTCATCAGCGCGGCGCAGTCGCTCGGCATGGGCGAGAAGCTCGACCTTCCCTTCACCGGCTTCCTCGGCTCGGTGCCGGGCACCGAGAACACGGTCGAGCACGCCGCCTCGTTCATCGGGCAGGGCCGGGTCGAGGCCTCGCCGCTGACGATGGCGCTCGTCGTCGCCTCGGTGGTCAAGGGCCAGACGGTGCGCCCGGTGCTCGTCAAGGACGCCCCGGCGCTGCCGGCGCCGGCCACGCCCCTCAAGCCCGAGGAGGCCCAGGTGCTGCGCCAGGAGATGCACGCCGTGGTGCAGGAGGGCTCCGGCACCGTGCTGAAGCCGCTCGGCGTCGAGTACGCCAAGACCGGAACGGCCGAGTTCGGCACGAAGAACCCGCCCGACACCCACACGTGGATGGTCGCCGGTCGCGGCGACATCGCCATCGCCGCCTACAACGAGCTCGGCGACAACGGCGTCACCGGGTCGGCGCCCTTCATCGTCGACTTCCTCAAGAAGACCAACCTCCGCTGAGAATCGAGAAAGCAGTTCGTCCGCGCGGACGAACTGCTTTCTCGATGGGGTGAGCGGACGAGCTGCTTTCTCGATTCGGCCTACTCGGCCGTCACGACGTCGACGTCGGCGGCGCGCACGTACGCGAACCGGTGCCCGAGCGAGATCTGGTAGTACCGGTCCTGCCCGACGACGTCGTCGTGGTCGTTCGGCGTGCTGGTCGAGAAGGTCGTGGCCCGGTAGTAGTTCGTCGGCACCGTGAGGTCACCGACGGCGTACCGCTGTCCGGCCGTGAACCGGTACTGCAGCGGCGCGAGCGCCTGGACCGGGATGCCTGCCGGGTAGGCCGACGCCTCCGGATAGGCGCGCCCGTACACCGGCACCGACGTGCGGCCGGCCTTCGGCACGACGTACTGGCCGCCCACCGGGAGGGCCGTCGGGTGGTCGACGGGGTTGAGGAACCAGCCCTCGACGCCGTTGAACCAGATGGCCGTCCAGTCGCCCTGGCGCTCGGCCACGGCGAAGGTCAGGCCGGTCTGGGCGCGGGCACCGATGTCGGAGACCGACGTCGTGGACGGCGCACCGTCGGGCTTGCGGCCGATGTCGTTGACGAGCGGCGCGCTCGCGGACGGGGCCGTGTGCAGGTAGACGAAGTTCGTGCCCTGCGGCGGGCACGGCGTGCCGGCGGTCGTGCACGACGTGACCGGCTGCACGTTGTGGTCGAAGCCGGGCAGGATGCGCACGAGGTCCTGCGCGCCGTCGACGCCGTGGCTCTGCAGCGGCGCGCCGAGCAGCTGGAAGTAGTGCTCCCAGTCCCAGTAGGGGCCCGGGTCCCAGTGCATCGTGGACACGTTGGCGGGCGTGACGCCGGGGATCTGGTCGTGGCCGAAGATGTGCTGCATGTCGAGCGGGATGTCGTACTTGGTGGCGAGGTAGCGCACCAGCCGTGCCGACGAGCGGTACAGCGGCTCGCTGAACCACTGGGCGCCGCTGGCGGCGAAGCCCTCGTGCTCGAGGCCGATGGAGTGGCTGTTGACGTACCAGTTGCCGGCGTGCCAGCCGACGTCCTTGGCCTCGAGGTGCTGGGCGATGTGTCCGTCGCTCGAGCGCAGGGAGTAGTTCCAGGCGAGGTACGTCGGGTCCTGGACCAGCTTGAGCGTGGTGTCCCACGACGCCTCGGTGTCGTGGATGACGATGTTCGTGATCTTCGGCGAGGTCGGTCGGCTCGCGAGGTCGTGGTTGCCGTAGTCGCCGGCGCCGGGCCCGGTCTGCTCGTACGGGGCCGGCACCCACTCGCAGTCGAGCCCGGGCGGGCAGTCGACCGGGCCGTTCGCGTTGGCCTTGGGCAGCTTGAGGCGGCCCAGCTGGTCGCGGTGCGGCGACACCGACGTGGCGGCCAGCGAGACGACCTTTCCGTCGTTCGTCGTGCGTGAGGCGCCTTGTGCGACAGCGGAGTACGCGTCGTCGGCGAAGGCTGCGGCACTCTCCTGCTCACCGGCGCCCGACGCGTCGGCCGTCGTCGCGTACCAGTCGCCGGCGTCGCTCGACGTTCCCGTGGGCAGCCCGAGACGGCGCTGGGTGTCGGCGAGCAGGGCTGCGCCGCCACGGATGTTGGCCAGCTCGTCGCTGCGCAGGGCGTCCTCGGACAGCCCGGTCAGCTCGGCGGCGCGCCCGAGGGTGTCGGCCACCGGCTTCGTGCCCGCCGCGCCCGACGCGTCGGACGCCGCGGGGTCCGCACCGAGGCCGCGCCCCTCCTGCGGCGAGCCGAGCGCGGCGTCGACGAGGTGCATGGGGCCGTACCCGCCGGACGTGCTGTGCCCCGGGCGGAAGTCCCAGCGGGTCTGCGCGTACGACACGGCCTCGAGGACCGTGAGCGGCACGCCGTACTCCTGCGCGGCTGCGGCGAAGGCCCGCGCCCGGCTGCCGGCGTCGGTGCCGACGGAGGCGGTGCCGGGTGCGGTGTCGGCCTGGGCGCTCGGGCCCTGCAGGGCAAGCCCGGCGACGACGACGGTGGCGGCGCCGAGGGCTACCGCCCCCTGGCGCAACCGGCGTGCGCGACGGGGCGTCCTGGGCGTCGGACGTGGTGGTGAGCTCGGCTTCACTCGATGTCCCTCTCGTGTCTCAGGTTCTGCTGTCTCAGGTGCCTGCCGGGGTGTCAGTGGCCCCGAGCCCGACGGACACCTCTGTCGCCGAGCATTCCCCCGCCCTCGCGGACCCGCCACTTGAAAAAGTTCACCGAAGAGTTGCCTCGAGTCGTCGCGTCCGCCCCACACGGGCACCGACCGGGGGCCACCATGGATCTCATGGGGCGCGCAGGCCGGTGCGTCGGACTGGCAGCCGCGGCACTCCTGCTCACAGGGTGCGGCGTCGACGTCCCCTCGGCCGAGGGCGACGTCACGACCCCGCCCGGCCCCGTCGCGACGAGCGCGTCGCCCGGCGGGGCGAGCACCGAGACCCCGTCCGGCAGCCTCGACCCGGTCGGCGTCGAGTACGGGCCGCAGTTCCCGCTGACGCTGCGTCGCACCGGCGGCGTCGCGGGCTTCGACGACCGCATCGTGCTGCGCGCCGACGGTCGGCTGCTCGTCGACACCCGGTCGCTCCACGGACGCATCTGCACCCTGGGCGGGGCCCAGCTGCGTCAGATCGTCGGTGCCCTGAGCACCCTGCGCCTCGGGACGTGGAGCATCACCGGGACGCCTGGCGACGGGGACCCGAGCGATGCCACGAGCGCCCCGGCGAGCGATCCCATCGTCATCTCGGTCACCGACGACCTCTCTCGCGCCGTCGACCTCACCGACCCCTCGCTGGGCGAGGTGGCCGGCCTCGTCGCGACGCTCGTGACCGACGTGACGCTGACCATCCCCGCCACGACGCGCTGCACCGACGCCCCGGCGTCCTGAGGGCGCGGCGAGGCCGGTGTGCCGCCTGGGCGACACACCGGCCTCGCGTCGAGAACCCGTGGAGCGGGTGGGAGTGGCGAACGGTCAGAAGTTCGTCGACACGTCGTCGACGACGAAGCTCGTCTGCAGCGAGGAGTCCTCGGTGTCGGCGAACTTCAGGGTGACGTTCGTGCCCTTGTACGCGGTGAGGTCGATCGACTTGGCGACGTAGGACGACTTCGGCGTCGAGAGGTTCGAGTAGCTCTGCTTCGTCACGCCGTTGATCGAGACCGTGGCCGTGTCGTAGGCCGTCGTCGTCGACGTCTCCGACGTGTCGATGCGGATGTAGTAGGTGAGCGTCGGCGAGGTGGCCGTGGACGGGACGGCGAAGGTCTGCGACTCGTTCTCCGAGCCCGACGTGCCGTTGCCGCCGAGCCACATCTTCCACGAGCCGGTGCGGGCCGGGCGGCCGGTGTTGTTCGTGATCGGGCCCGCCGTGCCGGTCCAGCCGGTCTGGCCGGACTCGAAGCCACCGTTGGTCAGGGCGGCGCCGCCGCCACCGCCGCCGGTGGAGCAGGTCTCAGTGCTGGCCGGGGCCGAGATGGCGCCCATCGCCTTGTCGACCGCGGTGCACTCGGCCGAGCCGGCGCCGTAGAGGTCCTTGGCCGCCTTGATGACGCCGGTACGGGCCGCCGCGTAGTTGCTGCTCGAGGTGAGGTACGTCGACAGCGTGCGGTACCAGATCTTCTCGACCTTGGCGTGGCCGATGCCGGTCACCGTCGAGGCGTCACACGTCGGGCTGTTGTAGCTGACGCCGTTGATCGTCTTGGCACCCGAGCCCTCGGAGGCCAGGTAGTACCAGTGGTTGAGCGGGCCCGAGGAGTAGTGCGGGTCGAGGCCGCCGAGCGAGCTGCTCCAGCAGTCCTTCGACGCGCCGTCCTTGGACGGCTTGTCCATGTAGCGCAGCGGCGTGCCGTTGCCGTTGATGTTGATCTCCTCGCCGATGAGGTAGTCCGGCACGTCGTTCGGGTTGTTCGCGTACCACTCGACACCGGTGCCGAAGATGTCGGACGTCGCCTCGTTGAGGCCGCCCGCGTCGCCGGTGTAGGCCAGGCCCGCCGTGTTCTCGGTGACGCCGTGGCTCATCTCGTGACCGGCGACGTCGAGCTCGACGAGCGGGGCCGCGTTGCCGGCGCCGTCGCCGTAGGTCATCTGCGTGCCGTCCCAGAACGCGTTGACGTAGTTCTGGCCGTAGTGGACGCGGCTGCGCGCGCCGGTGCCGTTGTTCCAGATGCCGGCCCGGCCGAGCTGGGTGTTGTAGTAGTCGTACGTCTTGCCGGCGCCGTAGTGGGCGTCGACGGCGGCCGACTGGCGGTTGCTCTGCGAGCCGGTGCCCCACACGTCGTCGGCGTCGGTGAACGTCGTACCGGTGCCGCTCGTGGCCTGGTTGAGATCGGTCGTGTAGTTGCCGTGCGTGTCCTTCATCGTGTACGCGCCGGCGCTGCCCGACGTCGCGAGGGTCACGGTGCCGACGAAGATGCCGTTGCCCGTGCCCTCCTTGATGTCGTCCCAGCTCGTCAGGGTCTTGCCGGTGTTCGCGTCGACGATGGTGTGCAGGCGGGTCGGCGTCTGGTCGGCCTTGATCCCCTCGGTGACGACCTCGTAGGCCAGCTTGGGGCCGGTCGGCGCCTGGAAAACGACGAGCTCGCCCGGCGACGCCTTCTCGTCCTTGGTCGCCGTGGCGGCGGCGAGGCCGGCGGCCTGGGCCGTGCTGCGGGCGATCTTCGGTGAGAACGAGGCCGGGGTGGCGTCCTTGCGGATGTTCCACGTCACGCTCTTGACGGCACCGGACGCGTCCTTGTGGCTGACGAAGTCGCCGCCCACGACGCGCAGGCCGTTGATCGTGCGCTCGTAGCGCACGTGCGTCGCACCGTTCGGGTCGGCGATGACCGACTTGACGGTGAGCGCCTCGCCCGGCAGGCCGAGGGCGGTGGCCGTCGACGCCGCGCGGGACTGCTCGGTGGCCTTGAGGGACTGCGACTCTGGGGCGGGTGCCTTGTCGTGGCCGCCACCTGCCGCTGCACCCGCCGGGATCGCCGGCGAGATGGCCAGCGCGAGGGCGAGCAGGCCCCCGGTCGCAAGGCCGGACTTCACTCGATTCACTGGAAGCTCCTTGTCAGGACGCGGCACTCAGCCGCCTCGGAGGGGTGTCCCGGGCAAATCACAGGATGATGTGCTGCCGGAACGACCGCGACGCTCCCAGCCGCCGCGAATCACGGTCAACGGGGCTTACCAAGTCTTTGCCAAACGCCGTCCAAACGTGGAGTAACGCGTGGCGACAAGGAGATTCGCGACTGGCGGCGGCTTGGCCGTTCTCCCAGACTGCCGCTCTCCGAACTCCTCGCCCGCCCCTCGCCTAGGCTGGGCGCATGGGCAGGGTCACGGTGCGGCGCAAGGTCACGACGGTCGACGTCGCGGCACCCGCGGACCGCACCACCACGCTGCGCCCCGACACCCTGACCGTCGAGGAGCCGCTGGAGATCCGCGTCGGCGAGCTCCCCCTGACGGTGACGATGCGCACGCCCGGCCACGACATCGAGCTCGTCCACGGGTTCCTGCTCTCCGAGGGCATCATCGGCTCGGCCCAGGACGTCTCGCTCGCCCGCTACTGCGCCGGGGCCGTGACCTCGGGCGAGACCGGCTTCGACGAGAACACGTACAACGTCATCGAGGTGACCCTCGCGCCCGGCGTCACCCCTCCCGACGCGTCGGCTGCCCGCGCCTTCCTCACGTCCTCCTCGTGCGGCGTGTGCGGCACGGCGAGCATCGAGCAGCTGCGCACCCGCACGGCCTTCGACGTCGCGTCCGACCCGATGGGCCTCACGGCCTCGACGCTGCTCGGCCTGCCCGACGCGCTCCGGTCCCGGCAGCGCTCGTTCGACCGCACCGGCGGGCTGCACGCCGCGGGGCTGTTCACCGCGGAGGGCGAGCTGCTCGTGGTGCGGGAGGACGTCGGGCGCCACAACGCCGTCGACAAGGTCGTCGGGTGGGCGATGCTCGAGGGCCGGCTCCCGGCCGCCGGGTGCGTCCTCATGGTGTCGGGGCGCGCGTCGTTCGAGCTGGTGCAGAAGGCCGTCGTCGCCGGGATCCCTTGCCTGGCGGCGGTGTCGGCGCCGTCGTCACTCGCCGTCGACCTCGCCGAGGACGCCGGGGCGACCCTCGTCGGCTTCGTCCGAGGCACGCGCTTCAACATCTACACCGGCGCCCACCGCGTCACCACCTGAGCCGCCAGCAGCCCGCCCGAGCCGACCCGTGCCGACCAGAGGAGCAGCCGTGCCCGTCTTCGCGATCCACTACACCTACCCCGACGACCCCACCGAGATGCTGACGGTGCGGCCCGCGCACCGCGAGTGGCTGACGGCCCAGCCGGGGCTGCTCGTCGCCGGCATGTACAAGCCCGGCATCGACGAGGTGAGCGAGGGCGAGACCACCGACCAGGAGCCGGACAACGCGGCCCTCATCGTGTACTCGGGCGACTCCCTGGAGTCGGTGACGGCCACCTTCGACCAGGACCCGTACTGGCAGGGCGGCTACGTGCTCCGGCGCGTCGTCCGCGAGTGGGACCCGCCGCTCGGCCCGTGGGTCGCCGACCCCACCCAGTCCCCCGCCTGACGCGTCAGGGCCGCCGGCCGAGGATGACCGACGCGTCGGGCGCCCCGCGCCGCGACACCGCGCCATCTGGCGCCCTTTTGCAGTCACGACGCCCGAACCGCCGCGACACCGCGCCACGTGGCCGCTTGTTGCGGACGCGTCACGCCCGCCTGACGCGTCAGGTGCGGGTGACCTGGCCGTGCTCGACGTGCCAGCGCTCGTCGAGGCGGACGTTCTCGAGCAGCCGACGGTCGTGGCTGACGAGCAGGAGCGCCCCGTCGTAGGACTCGAGCGCCTCCTCGAGCTGCTCGATCGCCGGCAGGTCGAGGTGGTTGGTCGGCTCGTCGAGGACGAGGAGGTTGACGCCGCGGGCCTGCAGCAGCGCCATCGCGGCCCGGGTGCGCTCGCCCGGTGACAACCGTCCGACCGCGCTGGTGACGTGGTCGGCCTTGAGGCCGAACTTGGCCAGCAGCGTCCGCAGGTCGGCGGGCGCGAGGTCGGGCAGCGCGTCGGCGAACGCCTCGCCGAGCGGGAGGTCCTCGCGCAGGCCGGTGCGGCCCTGGTCGATCTCGCCGATCGCGACGCTGGCGCCGAGCGAGGCGCGTCCCTCGTCGGGCGCGAGCCGGCCGAGCAGCAGCGAGAGCAGCGTGGTCTTGCCGGCGCCGTTCGGGCCGGTGATGCCGATCCGGCGCCGCGCCTCGACCTGCAGCGACGCCGGCCCGAGCGACCAGTCGCCGCGGCGCACGACCGCGCCGTCCAGCGTCGACACGACGCTGCTCGACCTCGGTGCGGCGGCGATGGTGAACTGCAGGACCCACTCCTTGCGCGGCTCGACGACCTCGTCGAGCCGGGCGATGCGCGACTCCATCTGGCGCACCTTGCGGGCCTGCTTCTCGGCGGAGTCCTGCTGGGCGGCGCGGCGGATCTTGTCGTTGTCCGGGCTCTTCTTCATCGCGTTGCGCACACCCTTGGACGACCACTCCCGCACCGTGCGGGCGCGGCCCTCGAGGTCTGCCTTCGTGCCGGCGTACTCGTCGTACGCCTCGCGCGCGTGCCGACGCGCCCGCTCGCGCTCGTCGAGG
>JAEWFB010000582.1 GCA_023389095.1 Actinomycetes bacterium | reverse complement strand
GTGCCCACCCCTGGCTGGCACGCGGCAGGGCCGAGGCACGTGCGTGCGGACCAGCCGGTGTACCTCGGCTGGCTCCACGACGCGCCACCGGTCGAGGAGAGGTAGACGCCGGAGACGCCGACACCGGGGGTGAAGGGGCAGGTGTTCGGTGCGCCAGCGGCACACGACTCCATGTCGATCTCGTCGTTGGACCCGGCGGCCACGACCGAGGACGCGTGGGCGTCGATGGCGACGGCGGGTTCGTTCTGCTTGTTCTGCGAGAAGGGAGTGGCCGGGCTGCCGTTCGTCACGAGGACGTCCGATGGCGCGGCAGCTGCCACGGCGGTACCCAGCAAGGCGGTGGCCAGGGATACCAGGGCAGCGGTCACGATGCGTGGTCGACGCATGACTGCTCCGTTCGGGTCGGGAAGTGGACGGTCGTCGCGTCGGCGCCCGTGGCGGCCACCTCCCAGAGTGCTCCCGCGCCGGACGCCCCGACAAGGCATCCGGCGCGGTCAGTCCCTCAGCGCACGGCGTCGGCCGCCAGCGCGTCGAGGGCCTGGGTGAAGCACTGCTCCGGCGGGGTGACCAGTCCCGCGCCGACCTGACCTGTGCCGGCGACGCGCCCGGCCATGCCGGTGTTGATCTGCGGCAGGATGCCGGTGCGCGCCACGGCGGCCACGTCGATGCCGGTCGGGGTGCCACGGAACTCGAGGATCGGCACCTGGAAGGCCTGGTGCTCGCCGACGGTGATCTCGTACATCGTCTGCGTGGCCCGCAGTGCGAACGGCACGTCGCCGCCGACGAACTTGACGATGGCCGGTGCCGCCGCCATGGCGAACCCGCCGATGCCGGCCGTCTCGGTGATGGCCGAGTCGCCGATGTCGGGGTTGGCGTCGTCCGGGCCGTACGAGCCCAGGAAGAGGCCCTCCGGCGTGTTGGCTGGACCGGTGAACCACGCGTCGCCCGTACCGGACACACGGATGCCGAAGTCGGTGCCGTTGCGGGCCATGGTCGTCACGACGCTGGACCCTGGGATGCCGTGCGCTGCAAGGGTACTCAGCTTGCAGGCCGGCATGCCGAGGTTGAGGAAGAAGTGCTCGTTGGCACCCGAGAACCGCACCGCCTCGGCGATGTCGGCCGAGGACGCGTCGGCGGTGATCATCGTCGGCAGCAGCTCACGCAGGAGCATGAGCGAGCCGGCGCGGTTGCGGTTGTGGCCCTCGTCGCCCATCTGCAGCATCTGGGCGATGACCGCCTTGATGTCGACCGCGCCCGACGCGTCGACGCGGGCGCGCACCGCCTGCTGGAGGATCGGGCCGAGCACCGAGTTCATCCAGTGCAGCCGGTCGATGACCTCGGGCCCGTAGGCGCCGTAGCGCAGCACCTTGCCGAGCCCCTCGTTGAGCGAGCACCACGACGTGTTGTCGTGGACCTCGTCGCGCAGCTCGTAGAGCCACATCGACGGGCTGATGACCCCCGCCATCGGGCCGACGGCGTCGCGGTGGTGGCACGGCTCGAGGGTGATGCCGTCGCCCTTCTCCAGCTTCGCCTCCGCCTCCTCGGCCGTGTCGGCCAGGCCCTCGAAGAGCATCGCCCCGATGAGTGCACCCTTGAGCGGCCCTGAGGCGCGGGCGAACTCGATGGGCGGGCCGGCGTGCAGGAACGTGCCGCGCTCGAGGCGCAGCGCCTCCGACGCGGGCCGCACGTCGACGAGGTCCGCGCCGGCGGCGACCATGCGCCGCAGCGCCTCGGCGTTCGCGGCGTCGCGACGCGGGTCGGCCAGGACGACCGCCAGGCCGCCCTCGGTCCCCGGCACCGGCGGCTGCCAGGCGGCGTCGGTGACCCGGACCGCCTGCGCGCGAAGGGCGTCCGAGAACAGTGACACCCCGGCCGCGGCGACCGAGACGTCGTTGGACAGGAGGCCGTGCAGGGGCTCGGTGGCCGCGGACTCGTGGGTCACGGGCTCGGCGGTTGGCTCGTGGGCGGCGGCCTCGGCGGCCATCTCGCCCGCCCCGCGCACCGGCGGGGGCACGTCGTGGCCGAGCAGGTGCAGGGCCGTTCGCACCGCGTCGGCGTTCGAGAGCCGGACGAGGGCGCCCGCCTGGACCAGGCGGGCGGCGCTGTGCTGCAGGCCCTGCGGGTCGCCCTCCGTACCGGTCAGGGAGACGACGACATCGAGGTGGCGGCCGTCGGCCTTCGCCGTCGCGCGCGCCGCACCGACGGCGTCGGCGAGCTCGGGCGCCGGGTCGGCGTGGGCGCCGTGTCCGAGCACGAGGTCGAGCAGCAGGACGCCACACGTGGGGTCGGCGGCCTCGACGGCGATGCGCTCGAGCCGCAGCGACGGGTCGATCATCGGGTGGGCCCGGCCCTGGGTCAGGGCGTCGTCGCCGAAGTCGATGACGACGTGCCCGGCATCGCGCAGGTCGGGGCCGAGCGCGAGGTCGGGCCGGAGCGGGATGTTGGAGCGGATGTCGCCGAGCACCTCGCCCGCGACGAGCATCGCCTCGTCGGCCAGGGTGCCGCCACAGAAAAGGCCCCGCAGCGAGCCGCCCTGTGCCGCAGCCGCCCTCGCGGCCGGGGTGGGCTCGGAGGAGTCCTCGTCGGAGACTCCCGGGCTCCAGGTGCTCCAGCGCTCCGGCACGGCGTGGCCGCCGGCGACGAGGGCCGACTCGACGGCCGCCGTGAGGTCGGGGCGACCGGCACCGAGCGTGGCCCAGTGCACCGGCTTCCCGAGCCCCGCGACGTAGCCCTCCAGGTCGGCGAGCACCTCGTCGGCCGGCGGCTTCGACACGAGGATGATCGAGCTCGTGCCGGGGTCGGCCGCGAGCGCGGCGAGCGCCTGACGCGTGGACCGTCCGCCGACGGCGTCCGACAGGTCGCGACCGCCGACGCCGAGGCAGTGGCTGATGCCGACGCCGGCGGCGTCGAGCAGGCACATGACCTGCTGCGCCCCCGTGCCCGAGGCGGCGACGAGGCCGACCGACCCGGGCCGCACGACGTTGGCGAAGCCGAGCGCGACGCCACCGACGACCGCGGTACCGCAGTCGGGCCCCATGACGAGCACGTCGGCCGCCGCCGCGGCGTCCTTGAGCCGCACCTCGTCGTCGACGGGCACGTTGTCGGAGAAGACCAGGACGGACACACCGGCCCGGATCGCGTCGAGGGCCTCGACGGTGGCGTGCGGTCCCGGCACGCTGACGAGGGCGAGATCGGCGCCCGACGTGGCGATGGCCCCGCCGAGGGTGCGCCGCTGCGGCGCCTCGCCGAACCCGCTCCCGCCGCCCGACGACGCCGATCGCAGCCCGGCCAGGGCGTCGTCCACCGCGCTCAGGGCGGCCGCGACGCCGTCGTCGGTGCCGCGCACGGCGACGACGAGGTCGTTCGGCGACGCGGCCGGCACCTCGAAGCCCATGCCGCGGATGACCTCGAGGTTGAGGTCGGTGGCCATGGCGACCTGGGCCGCCTCGACTCCCGGTGTGGCCGCGACGGTGCGCGACACCTGCATGAGGCTGACGGAGTCGTGGTAGGCGCCGGTTCGCAGCTCGACGTGCTCAGGCACTGCGGGTTCCCTTCTCGGTGGGGTCGGTTCGGTGGAGATGGTCCGTAGGAGGCTGGTGGCCGGTGGCGTCGCTGAAGTCGCCGGCCTCGAGCGCGAGCAGGGCTCCGGCCAGGCCCGACACGAGGTCGTGCCCGGACGAGTGGCCGATGGCCAGGACGGGGTCGAGCAGGTCGCCGACGGCCGCGACGACGGCCGGGGACGGACCGTTCGAGCGGGTGGCCACGGTCGGCCCGACCTGGAGGGAGGCGACGAGGCGGGCGACCTCGGGCGTGGCGTAGCCCTCCCCCGCCGCGACGAGCAGCGACG
>JAEWFB010000562.1 GCA_023389095.1 Actinomycetes bacterium | reverse complement strand
CCCTCGACGCGTCGGTGAGCCAGCGCTGGGACAACACCGGCACGCCCGTCGGGTTCACCGCCCAGCAGCGGCTCGGCCTCGTGGTGCGCCGGCTCGAGGCCGTCGGCGAGGTGCTCGAGGCAGCCGCCGGGTCGGTCGGCAACGCTTTGCTCGTCGACCAGGTGCGCCTCGACGTCGCCGACCGGAGCGAGGCGACGGCGCGAGCCCGCGACGCCGCCTTCGCCGACGCGCGGGCCAAGGCCGGGCAGTACGCGGGCCTCGCGGGGGTCGGGCTGGGGCGCGTGCTCGGCATCGCCGAGGCGGGCGTCCACCCCGTCGTGGCGCCGCGGATGAAGCTCGCGGCCATGGCGGCCGACTCGGCCGGCGCGATGCCCGTCGAGGGCGGCGACCTCGAGGTCGGGGCGTCGGTGACGGTGACGTGGGAGCTCACGGCGGTCGCGCCGGAATAGTTGGGGCCCCTCGTTCGTTGGAGGCGACATGGCAACGACTGAACTGACCGCCGAGACCTTCGAGAAGACCGTGCTCGACCACGACATCGTCCTCGTCGACTTCTGGGCGTCGTGGTGCGGCCCGTGCCGCCAGTTCGCCCCGGTGTACGACGCCGCGTCGCAGACCGGCGACAACGAGGGCATCGTCTTCGGCAAGGTCGACACCGAGGCCGAGCAGGCCCTCGCGTCGGCCGCCAACATCACCTCGATCCCGACGCTCATGGCCTTCAAGGAGGGCGTGCTCGTCTTCGCCCAGCCGGGTGCGCTGCCGCAGTCCGCGCTCCAGGACGTCATCGAGCAGGTCAAGGCCCTCGACATGGCGCCCATCAAGGCGCAGCTCGCCGAGCAGGGCGCGGGCCAGGGCGGCGCGGGCGACGCCTCCTGACGCGTCACTCCCCCGAACACGCGAAAGGCGCCCCGGTCACGACCGGGGCGCCTTTCGCCTACCGCGAGCGACAGCGTGACGTGGCCACCACGGATGGTGGAGGTGGCGGGAATTGAACCCGCGTCCGATGACGAGAGACCAGGGCTTCTCCGGGCGCAGTGCGCTGTGGACTTTCTCGGCCCCAGGGCTCGCACGCACACGTCCCCTGACAGGCCCAGTCGAGAAGGAGTCCCGCGCAGCCCCCCGACATGACTGCGCAGCAAGTTCCCTAGCTGACGCCAGGCACTGAGTCGGGAACTACCTCAGGCTGACGGACTTCGAGGCTCGCTCAGGCGGCGAGGGCGAAGTCGGTGCGCTTGGAATTGGCACCTATTGGTTTGCAAGGAGCGTTGACGAGATGACCTTGCATCCTCGGCCCGCTTCCCCTGGCGAATCGACCACCGTCGAAACCGATCACCCCCATGGGGATGACCACGTCACGCTGTTCACTTGTCAACCTCCCGCTCGCGCGGGAGTCCACAGTATGCACGAGGAACGTCCGGGGCGGCCATCGCATTCCCGCCCGCTCCCGCCGGTTCCTGCGTCGAGCCGTTTCCCCTAGGCTGCGGGCCAGACCCGCGACGACGCGTCGGGGTCCGACGCCTGACCGAGGAGGCCCGATGCCGCGCGACCTGCCGACGGCCCGCCGGCTCCCGGCGCACGGCCCGGTCGGCGGTGCCACGGGGGACACCCACGTCACCGCCCCGTTCGCCGGCACCGTCGTGCCCACGGTGCGCGTCGGCGACCGGGTGGACCCGGGGGCCGTGGTGGCCACGATCGAGGCCATCAAGATGGAGGCCGCGATCACGAGCCCGCGGGGCGGGACCGTCACGCGCCTGGAGGTGCAGGCCTACCAGCTCGTCGAGGGCGGCGACGTCATCGCCGAGCTGGGCTGAGCGAGCGCACCAGCCGCAGCGCGTCCTCGACGGACCCCGTGACGTCGGGGATCGGGAACAGCGTCGCGCGCACGACCCGGTCGCGGTCGACGACGAGGGTCAGCCGGCGCAGGCGCGTCGTCCCGCCGGCGCGGAAGGTCGGCAGCCGAAGGGCGGTGGTCAGCTCGAGGTCGGCGTCGGACAGCAGGGGGAAGGCGATCCGGTTGCGCTCCGCGAACTCGGCCTGCTCGCCGGCGCGCTGGGTCGAGACGCCGACGACCGCCGCACCAGCGTCGGCGAACTCCGCGAGCCGGTCGCGGTACGTGCACGACTCGAGGGTGCAGCCGATGCCGCCGGGCACCTCCTCGGCGCCGGGGAAGCCGGTGCCGGGGTAGCAGTACACGACGGTGAGGGGCGCCTCGGCGGACACCGGCTCGAGGCCGACCAGCGGGGGCAGGGTGCGCCCGACGAGGGCTGCGACGCGGGTCGACTCCGTGGAGTCGCTCGTCGCGAGGGCACTGGGACGGCCGTCGCCGAGCAGCCACGCATCGCCGAACTCCTGCAAGGCGGCGAGCACGGGCAGCGCGCCGCGACCGCGTGGCGTCAGGACGTAGTCGTGGCGCGGCGGGTGGTCGGTGTACCGGCGACGCTCGAGCAGGCCGTCGTCGACGAGCGCGTCGAGCCGCTGCGCCAGCACCTTGCGCGAGATGCCGGTCTCCTGGACGAGCTGGTCGAAGCGGGTGCGCCCGCCCGCGACGTCGCGCAGGACGAGCAGGGTCCACGGGTCACCGAGCACGCCGACGGCCTGCGCGATGCCGCACGGGTCGGCGGGGTCGGGACGGCGCGTGGTCATGGCTCCCATGATAGTCAGTTCCCAATCGAAACTTACTGTGATCTGATGGGCGGCGTGACCGCGCCCGCACCCCCGCCGCTCCGCTCGCTCCCCCGTGTCGTCTGGGTGCTCGCCGCCGGCCGCTTCGTCAGCTCGGCGAGCAGCTTCCTCACGCTCTTCCTCGTCCTGTACCTCACCGGCCCGCGGGCCCTGGGCATCGTCCCCGCGGGCGTCATCGCCGGCAGCAACGGCGTCGGGGCCCTCCTCGGCAACCTCACCGGCGGCCGCTTCGGCGACCGGTTCGGGCACCGGAGGGCGCTGCTCGTGGCCGCGAGCGTCGTGGGCGTGCTCACCGCGACGATCCCCTGGCAGCCCGTGTGGCTGCTGGCCGTCACCATGCCGCTGACCGGCTACCTCGGCGCCGTCGCGTCGCTGAGCCAGGGCGCCCTCGCCGCCCTCGCGGTCCCCGCGGGCTCGCGCCGGCCGGCGGTCGCCGTGAGCCGGGCGGCCTCGAACGCCGGGTTCGTCGTCGGCCCTCCCCTCGGCGCCCTCGTCGCCGCGTCCGGCTTCGACGTCCTGTTCGTCGTCGACGGCATCCTCACCCTGGTGCTGCGGCACGTGACGTCGCGGATGCTCCCCGACGAGCCACCGGTCACCCGCGCCCCAGACGCCCCGGCCGGGCTGTGGCGCGCCGTGCGCGGCGACCGGGCGCTGGTCGTCCTGCTCGCCGGGGCCGTCCTCGTCGACCTCCTGTACCGGCAGCTGTACTCGACGCTGCCGCTCCACCTGCGCGACGCCGGG
>JAEWFB010000509.1 GCA_023389095.1 Actinomycetes bacterium | reverse complement strand
GGATGTCGGCGATCTCGTAGAGCACGGAGAACTTGTCCAGCCGGCGGACACCGCGCTCCACCTTGTCCACCCAGCTCTTGGACTTGCCGAGCCGGTCGGCGAAGACCTGCTGGGACATCTTGCGGCGACTCCGCCAGTACGCCACCCGCCGGCCTATGGGCAGTTCGTCCATTCCCGCTCCCTCCCCCTCACGGCGCCGGCCGGTCCCCCCACGTCCCCCAGGCTCGCGCCGATCGCACAGGTTGTGCGTCCACCGTCCAGCCAGTTCTCGTAGTTTTCGTGCAAGTTGCACCGACCGTTAGTCACCTCAACGAGCGTGGGTTACGGCAGTGACGGCTTTCAACGTGTGGCTTGTGGACGGTTCGGCTTGTGAGCGGTTCGAGCCTGTGGACGGTTCGGCGGGACCAGAGGGGACGGCAGACATGTGGAGGAACGTCCGACCGCGCGTCGCTCACCTCTCGCCGCTGGAACGGGTCCGGCTGCGCCGGATCGCGGTGCGGTACGCGCTGCACGGCTGGCCGGTCACCCCCGGCGCCTGCCTGGCGAACAGCCGGTTCGTGTGCGGCCGGGCCGGCTGTCCCACGGTGGGCTGTCACCCGGCGCTGGAGGACTGGGAACACGCCGCCAGCGCCGACCCGGCCCGGGTGGCCACCTGGTGGCGCAGCCGCCCGCACGGCATCCTGCTGCCCACCGGCCGCGCCTTCGACGTCCTGGAGGTCGCCGCCCACCTGGGTCGGCAGGTCCTGGACGCGGTCGCCACCCATCCCGCCGGGTTCGGCGTACGCGGGCCCGCGCTGGTCACCCCGACCGGCCGCTGGATGTTCCTGGTACGCCCCGGCGACCCGCTGCGGCCCGAGTTGGAGCACTGCTTCCACGTGGTACGCCACGGACCCGGCTCGTGGATCCCGGCCCCGCCGACCCGGCTGCCCGAGGGGACGGTGCGCTGGGTGGTCGCCCCGGAGCAGGCCCGCTGGCAGCTACCCGACTCCTACCTGGTGCAGAACGCGCTGATCGCCGCGTTACGCGCGGCCGGGGTGACGCTCGGCGCGGACCTGTTCCCCGGTCATCTCCCGCTGCCCCGCCGCGGCCGCTGACGTCCCGGCACCCGGCCGGTGCCGCCGCAGCGCGTGCGTCCTCCCTGGTCACGGCGGGTCCGGTGACCCGGACGGGTGGCCGACAGCGACCTCACCGGCACCGGGCTCGTTGAACCTGGCGAGGGCGCGTCTGCGCCAGAGCGGGGGTTGACCATGTCCAGGGACGACGCTGCCCGCCACACCGGCGGTACCGAGCCGGCGCGGCCCCGCCGCCGCCTGCACCCGTGGGCCTTCACGCGCCCCTTGGGCGTCCGCCCCGGCCGTCCTCGCCCGACGGGCTCCCGCCCCGCCATCCTCCACCGCCCCCTCCGCTGACCCCGCCTCTCCTCTCCCTCCCAGCCCGCGCCTCGCCCGACGCCCCGTTGATCATGAAGTTGGCGGTGCGACACGCCGGGCGGCGGTGCCGCTAACTTCATGATCGACGGGGCAAGGGGCGGGCGGAGGGCGAGCTGGCAGGGCGGGTCAGGAAGGCTGCAGGGTGGGGAGGGTGCGGGAGTGGTGTTGGTGGGCCTCGTCTGTGACCACGGCGTGCTGCCAGGGCGACGGTAGGCGGTCCAGCCAGGCCAGGCCCGGTTCGCCCATCGCCACCGCCGCTGTCGCGTACGCGTCGGCCACGCCCAGGTCCGGGCCCACCACAGTCACCGAGCGCAAGCCCGTCGCCGGTACGCCCCGGCGCGGGTCGACGACGTGGTGGCCGCGCTCGTACACGCCCGAGGTGGCGACCGCCAGGTCGGTGCCGGTCAGCACCAGACAGATCGCCGCCGCGTCCCAGGGATGCCGCACCCCGATCCGCCACGGCTCGCCTGTCGCGTCGTGGCCGCGTACCCGCACGTCGCCGCCCGCGTTCACGCAGTGGTTCGGCGCGCCCGCGGCAACCAGCCGGTCCGAGGCGACCTGCGCCGCCCAGCCCTTCACGTAGCCGGACGGGTCGAGGCGCCCGGTCGCGTACGCGTCGAAGAACCCGTCGGTGGCGGTCCACAGGTCGGCGCAGGCGGCCAGCACGGCCCGCAGGTCGGCGGAGGCGTCGGCGGCCCGCAGTTCGCCCCGGTCCAGCCGGCACACCTCGCTGTCGTCGCGGTACGTGCTGAACCGCGCGTCCACCTCGCGCAGCCAGCCGAACGTGTCCTCGGCCAGCTCGTGCAAGGTCGCCGAGGGCAGGTCGTCGGCCAGGTCGAGGCTGATCGCCGTACCCATGACGTGTTCGACCCGGCGCAGGCCGCGCCGGGCGGACGGGCCGGGACCGACGGCGGCACCGGCACGAGCCGGGACGGTCACGCCTTGTCCAGCGCGGCCTGCAACGACTGCTTGTACGCGGTGCTGGTGTAGGTGGCCCCGGAGACGGTGCTCAGGTTGGCGCTCTGCCGGGCCACCACCTCGCCGGAGGTGCCGCTGTAGCGGGCCTGCACGTCGTCGCTGCGCTGCCCGGACTGCCCGCCCAGCGGCAGTCCGATCGCGGTGGCGTCGACGACGCGGCTGCCGCTGAGCGTGATCCGGACCTGGAG
>JAEWFB010000466.1 GCA_023389095.1 Actinomycetes bacterium | reverse complement strand
GCGATCTTGCGGGTGAAGGCGTACTGCGTGTCGGTGTCGACGTTCATCTTGATGACGCCGTTGTCGACGGCGGCCGAGATCTCCTCGGGCAGCGAGCCCGAGCCGCCGTGGAAGACGAGGTCGAAGGGGCGGGCGTCGTCGGACAGGCCGAGCTCCTTGGCGGCGGCCTGCTGGGCCTGCAGGAGGATCTCGGGGCGCAGCTTGACGTTGCCGGGCTTGTAGACGCCGTGGACGTTGCCGAAGGTCAGGGCCGTCAGGTAGCGGCCGTTCTCGCCGGCACCCAGCGCCTTGACGGTCGCGATGGCGTCCTCGGGCGTGGAGTAGAGCTTCTCGTCGATGGCGCCCTCGACGCCGTCCTCCTCGCCGCCGACGACGCCGACCTCGATCTCGAGGACGACGTTGGCGGCCTTGGCCCGCGCGAGCAGCTCACGGGCGATGTCGAGGTTCTCCTCGAGGGGCACGGCCGAGCCGTCCCACATGTGCGACTGGAACCACGGGGTGCCGCCGGCCTTGACCCGCTCGGTGCTCGCCGCGAGCAGCGGGCGCACGAAGCCGTCGAGCTTGTCCTTGGGGCAGTGGTCGGTGTGCAGCGCGATGTTGACGGGGTAGTTCTTGGCCACCTCGTGCGCGTAGGCCGCGAAGGCGAGCGAGCCGCTCACCATGTTCTTGATGCTCGGGCCGGAGAGGTAGTCGGCGCCGCCGGTCGAGACCTGGATGATGCCGTCGGAGCCGGCGTCGGCGAAGCCCTTGAGGGCGGCGTTCAGCGTCTGCGAGCTCGACACGTTGATGGCGGGGTACGCGAAGGAGCCGGCCTTCGCGCGGTCGAGCATGTCGGCGTACACCTCGGGGGTGGCGATGGGCATGGCGTCTCCTGCTGTCTCGTGCGGGTGGGGCGATGTCTGAGGATGATGGGCCCCACGGCGATCCGGTCCGCCGACGATCCTGCCACGCCGACCTGCGTCCGGTCAGCGCTGCCCATCCCTCGGTGAGCGCCCGCTCAGCCCGCCGCAGGGTCGAAGACGTACGGCGTCGTCGTCGCCACGCGGTGCAGCCCGAGACGGCGCAGGATCGGCTCGGAGTCGGGCGAGGCGTCGACCCGGACGAAGTCGTTGCCGCGGGCCAGGCCGAGGCGCGCCCGGTGCAGCAGCGTGGCCCGGTAGAGGCCGCGGCCGCGCCACTCCGGCAGGGTCGACCCGCCCCAGAGACCGGTGAAGCGGCTCGTGTCGTACTCCGAGCGGGCCGCGCACAGCACCGGACCCTCGCGCGTCTCCTCGACGAGGACGACGTCCATCGAGTCGGGCCGCGCCGACCACTCGGGGTAGAGCGACTCCGTGACCCACGCGTGGTCGTCGTCCCAGACGGTCTCGGACATGGCCCGGATGCGGACGAAGTCGTCGTAGCCGTCGGCAGCACGCACGACGACGCCGTCGGGCAGGTCGATCTCCTGCGCGGCGAGCGGTGCGGCCTCCCCGAGGATGAGCGCCTCGTCGTCCTCGCGCACGAAGCCGGCACGGACGAGGCGCTCGCCGAGGTCGGCGGGCTCGTCGTAGTCGTAGGTCTTCCACTCGACGCGCAGGCCCCGCTCGGCGAAGAAGTCGCGCTGCCGCTCGATGACGGCGTCCCACTCGTCGGGGTCCGGGCCCAGGCCGTCGGGGCTCTCGATCATGTTCCAGCGACCGCCGTCGACCTCGTACTCGCGTCGCACGAGGCCGTCGACCTCGATGGGTCGTTGCGGCGTGCCGACGCGGATCGGTGCGCGGGTCTCGTCGTGGAAGACGCGCAGCAGCTCGGCAGTGTCGGCGGTCTCGGCGGTCTCGGCGGTCGGGGCATCGCTCTGGAACGAAGAGGGGTTCACAGGACCAGCCAAGCATGGTCGAATCCGTCTCGTCATGCCTCTTTTCCACGCGCGCAGCGCAGCTCGCACCCACGGACCCGACGGATCGCTGAGCGACCGGGCCGCGCGGGCGCTGGCCGACGCCCGGCCGGTGCCGTTCTGGACCGACCGCCCCGAACGCCCCGACGCGCGCCCGGCCCTGACCGGCGCCGCGCCGCGCACCGACCTGCTCGTCGTCGGCGGCGGGTTCACCGGCCTGTGGGCGGCCTTGCAGGCCAAGGAGGCCGACCCGTCGCGCGATGTCGTCGTCATCGAGGCCGGACGCCTCGCCGACGGCGCGTCGGGGCGCAACGGTGGCTTCATGGCGCCCTCGCTGACCCACGGGCTCGCGCAGGGCGTCGCGTGCTGGCCCGACGAGATGGGCACGCTCGACCGCCTCGCCGCCGAGAACTTCGCGGGCATCGTCGACACCGTCGAGCGCCACGGCATCGACGCCGACCTGCACCGCCCGGGCGAGCTGACCCTGGCGCTGACCGAGCACCAGGTGCCCGCGGTCCGCGACTCCTACCAGCTGCACCGGGCGCACGGCGTGCCGGTCGAGCTGCTCGATACCGCGCAGGCGCGGGCGCGCGTCGACTCGCCCCGCTACCTCGCCGGCCTGTACGACCCGGAGGTCGCGCTCGTCGACCCGGCCCGCCTCGTGTGGGGGCTGGCACGTGCCGCCGAGTCGCTCGGGGTGCGGATCCACGAGCACACCCGCGCCATCGGGTTCGACGCCGAGGGGTCGGGAGTGCGGGTGCGCCTGGACGCCGGGTCGGTCCACGCAGGACGCGTCGTCATCGGCACGAACGCCTCGCAGGGGGTGCTCCGGCGGTTCAGCGCGTGGGTGCTGCCGGTGTACGACCACGTGCTCATGACCGAGCCCCTGACGCCCGCCCAGCTGGCTGCGATCGGCTGGCAGGGCCGCGAGGGCCTCACCGACGCCGGCAACCAGTTCCACTACTACAGAAGGACGCTCGACGACCGGGTGCTCTTCGGCGGGTACGACGCGAACTACCACTTCCCGGGGCGCATCGACCCGGCGCTCGAGCAGGACGACGCCTCGCACGGACTGCTCGCCGACCACTTCCTCGACATCTTCCCGCAGCTCGAGGGCATCCGGTTCACCCACCGCTGGGCCGGCGTCATCGACACGACGTCACGGTTCACGCCGCTCTTCGGCACGGCGCTCGGCGGACGGATGGCCTACGCGGTCGGCTACACCGGGCTCGGCGTGGCCTCGACCCGGTTCGGCGCGGCCGTCGCGCTCGACCTCGTCGACGGCAAGGACTCCGAGCTGACGCGTCTCGGCATGGTGCGCCGCAAGCCGGTGCCGTTCCCGCCCGAGCCGGTGCGCTACGCGGCCGTGGCCGCCACCCGGGCCTCGCTCGCCGCCGAGGACCGCACCGGCCGACGCAACCTGTGGCTGCGCGCGCTCGACCGGATGGGCGTCGGCTTCGACTCGTGACTCCCGTGACTCCCGTGGCTGAGTGCTCACTCGATGAGAGCGGGGCGGGCTCGCAGGTCGAGGACGGGCCCCGGTTCTAGAGGACGACCAGCTCGGTGGGGCGGGTGTTGAACCGCTCGACGCCGGTGTCCGTGGCAGCCACGATGTCCTCGATGCGCGCGCCCCAGCGGCCGGTGAGGTAGACGCCGGGCTCGATGCTGAAGGTCATGCCGGCCTCGAGGGGCAGGTCGTTGCCCTCGACGACGTACGGCTCCTCGTGGCCGTCGAGGCCGATGCCGTGGCCGGTGCGGTGGATGAAGTACTCGGCCAGGCCGGCCGCGGCGAGCACCTCACGGCCCGCGCGGTCGACGTCCTGGCACGTGACGCCCGGCCGGACGGCGTCGACGGACGCCTGCTGCGCGGCCTGCAGCGCCGCGTAGGCCGCGGCGACGTCGGGTTCGCGGGGCGAGCCGATCGAGTACGTGCGGGTGCTGTCGGAGTTGTAGCCCGAGGGCAGCGGGCCGCCGATGTCGACGACGACGACGTCGCCC
>JAEWFB010000404.1 GCA_023389095.1 Actinomycetes bacterium | reverse complement strand
CCGCTGCAGCAGGAGGTCGTTGAGCAGGCTGGAGGCCCCGAAGCGGAACCACTCCGGCGTCATCCAGTCGTCGCCCGCGATCTCGCTGACCATGACGAGGTACTTGATGGCGTCCTTCGTCGTCTTGATGCCGCCGGCGGGCTTGACGCCGACCTGCACGCCCGTGACCTCGCGCCAGTCGCGCACGGCCTCGAGCATGATGAGCGTGACCGGCAGCGTCGCGGCGGGCGCCACCTTGCCGGTGGAGGTCTTGATGAAGTCGCCGCCGGCGAGCATCGACAGGTACGAGGCACGGCGGACGTTGTCGTAGGTGACGAGCTCGCCGGTCTCCATGATGACCTTGAGGTGGGCGGTGCCGCAGGCGGCCTTGACCTCGGCGATCTGGTTGAAAACCGTGAGGTAGTCGCCGGAGAGGAACGCGCCACGGTCGATGACCATGTCGATCTCGTCGGCGCCGGCGCGCACCGCGTCGCGGGTGTCGGCGAGCTTGACCGGCATGCTCGCCCGGCCGGACGGGAAGGCCGTGGCCACGGCGGCGACGTGGATGCCGCTGTCGCCGAGGGCCTCCTTCGCGGTGGCCACCATGTCGCCGTAGACGCAGATGGCGGCCGGACGCGGGGTCGTGGCATCGAGCGGGTCGGGGACGAGCGCCTTGGCGCACAGCGAGCGCACCTTGCCGACCGTGTCGGCGCCCTCGAGCGTCGTCAGGTCGATCATCCCGATCGCCGTGTCGATGGCCCAGGCCTTGCTCGTTGTCTTGATCGACCGGGTGCCGAGCGAGGCGGCCCGCGCCTCGCAGCCGACCTGGTCGACGCCGGGCAGCCCGTGCAGCCAGGAGGTGAGCGCGGTGTTGGTCAGGCGCGAGACGCCCAGGACGTCCCGCGCCTGGGCGGTGAGCTCCTGCGCGCTGCGCGTCGTGGTGCTAACAGTCACCCGCCGAGTCTATCCACGATCCGAGACGCCCCCGACCGCGTCGGGGCAGGCCCGACCGTGCTGGTCCACGGGAGCCCGTGAGAGAGTCTGGCGATGACGTCCGGGCCGCACCCGGCGTCGGTGGGGGGCCGGTGGGACCGGTCGCACCGGAACGAGGAGGACACGTGAGCCGCGACGACGAGGCGCCCGACGCCGCACGCCCCGGTGGGGACGCCGAAGCCACCCCGCGGGGGCTCGAGCCCCTGCGCGATGCCCGCACCCTGCGTCCCGGCTCCTCGATCGCCGTCGGGATCGTCGGATTCGTCTGTGGTCTGGCGCTGCTCGTGCCGGCCCTTCTCATGCCGCCTCGCAGCTGGACGCTCATCTCGAGCGTCGGGCTCGTGTTCGTGCTGCTGTGGCTGTTCGTCGTGCGCCCGAGCGCGGTCATCCATGCCGAGGGGGTGCGCCTCGTCAACCCGATGCGCGTCGTCGACGTGACGTGGCCGGCGATCGACGAGGTGCGCTCGCGGTGGGCCCTCGAGCTGATCTGCGGTGGGCGCAAGTTCACCGCCTGGGGCGTGCCCTCCGACCCCGGTCGCCCGAAGTACGGCCGCCAGGCCTTCGCCATCGGCGCCAACCGCGTGCGCGGTCCCGGGGCCCCGGCGGCGGACCCGCGCCCCAAGCGTCCGAAGATCGAGGCGCAGACCGTCGCCGCCGAGATCGAGGCGCGGCGCGAGGAGGACCGGCGCCGCAAGGACGGCCGCACCCCGCGCATCGCCGTCCAGTCCTGGGACCCGGTGTCGGTCGGGCTCCTGCTCGCCGGCGTGGCCTTCTTCGTCATCGGGACGTTCGTCGTCTGACGCGTGACGCCGCCGGCGCCGCGTGGGCGCCGGCGGCGTCGGGTCGGGGTCGCCCGGGCGACGGCGCAGGACGAGGCGTCAGAGGGCGGTGAGCTGCTCGAGGTCGGTGCGGACCGCGGCCAGGCGGGTCTCGGCCGTGGCGCGGGCCGTCCCCAGACTGTCGGGTGCGGCGACCGGCTCGATGACCTCGAGGTAGACCTTGACCTTGGGCTCGGTGCCGCTCGGGCGCACGATGACGCGCGAGTCGTCCGCGAGGAACCAGCGCAGGCCCTCGGTCGGCGGCAGGCCGCCGTCGCCGCGTGCCAGGTCGTCGACACGCGTCACGGCGACGCCGGCGACCGAGGCCGGCGGGTTCGAGCGCAGCCGCTCCATCAGGGTGTCGGACTGCGACAGGTCCGAGACCCGCACCGAGAACGAGTCGGTGGCGTGGACGCCGTGCTCGACGGCGAGGTCGTCGAGCAGGTCCATCAGGGTGCGGCCCTGGGCCTTGAGCGACGCTGCGAGCTCGGCGAGCAGGAGGGCGGCGCTCACGCCGTCCTTGTCGCGCACCAGCTGTGGCGCGACGCAGTAGCCGAGGGCCTCCTCGTAGCCGTAGCGCAGACCGGGGACGCGCGAGATCCACTTGAAGCCGGTGAGGGTCTCCTCGTGGGCCACCCCCGCCGCTCGGGCGATCGCGGCGAGCAGCCGCGAGGACACGATCGAGTTGGCGAAGACGTCGCCCCGCGAGACGCCCCGGTGCACGACGTGCGCGCCGAGCAGGGCGCCGACCTCGTCGCCGCGGAGCATCCGCCAGTCGCCGACGGCGGGGTCCTCGACCGCCGCGGCGCAGCGGTCGGCGTCGGGGTCGTTGGCGATGACGAGGTCGCACCGCGTGGCGCGTGCCCGGGCCAGGGCGAGGTCGATGGCGCCCTTCTCCTCGGGGTTGGGGAAGGCGACGGTCGGGAAGTCCGGGTCGGGCACGGCCTGCTCGTCGACGGCCGACGGGGCCTGGAACCCCGCCCGCTGGAACGCGGCCGTCACGGTGCCGTGGCCGACGCCGTGCAGGCTCGTGTGCACGATCGCGAGGTCGCGCGGCGAGCCCGGGTCGACGACGGTGACGACGGCGTCGAGGTAGTCGCCGAGCAGCTCGTCGCCGAGCGTCTCCCACCCCTCGTGCGCGCGGGGCACGTCGGCGACCCGCTCGACACGGGCGATGTGCGCCGCGATCTGCGCGTCGGAGGGCGGCACGATCTGGCTGCCGTCGCCGAGGTACACCTTGTAGCCGTTGTCCTGCGGCGGGTTGTGGCTCGCCGTGACCATGACCCCGGCATGCGCGCCGAGGTGTCGGATCGCGAAGGCGAGGACCGGCGTCGGCAGCGGCTGGGGGAGCAGCAGGGCGCGACCGCCGGCGGCGACGACGACGCCGGCGGTGTCGCGGGCGAAGACGTCGGAGTTGTACCGCGCGTCGTAGCCGATGACGACGGTCGGGTGGTCGCCGGCGCCGCCCTCGGCCCGGAGGTAGGCGGTCAGCCCGGCGGCCGCGCGGATGACGACGCTGCGGTTCATCCGGTTCGGACCGGCACCGAGCGCGCCGCGCAGGCCCGCGGTGCCGAACTCGAGCAGGCCGGCGAACCGGTCCGCGAGGTCGGTGCGCTCGGCGTCGTCACCCGACTGCGCCAGCTGCAGGAGCGTGTCGAGCTCGCCGCGCGTCGTGGGGTCGGGGTCGTCGTCGCGCCACGCGGCCACGGCGGCGAGGAGCGTGTCGTCGCCGGCGTCGGCGGCCATCAGATGCGCCCCACGACGGCGGCGAGGAGGCGCCCGCAGCGTTCGGCGGCGGCGCGCCCGGCCTCGAGGACCTCGTCGTGGTGCAGCGGCGTCTCGGAGATGCCGGCCGCGAGGTTCGTCACGAGCGAGATGCCGAGGACGTCGAGGCCGCTCTGCCGGGCCGCGATGGCCTCGAGCGAGGTCGACATGCCGACGAGGTCGCCGCCGATGACCTTGGCCATCCGCACCTCGGCCGGGGTCTCGTAGTGCGGGCCGCGGAACTGGACGTAGACGCCCTCGTCGAGGTCCGGGTCGACCTCGCGGGCCAGCTGGCGCAGGCGCGGGGTGTACACGTCGGTGAGGTCGACGAAGTTCGCACCCTCGATGGGCGAGTGGGCCGTGAGGTTGATGTGGTCGCGGATCAGGACCGGGGTGCCCGGGGCCCACGCCGGGTTGAGCCCGCCGCAGCCGTTCGTCAGCACGATGGTGCTGCACCCGGCGGCGGCCGCGGTGCGGACGCCGTGGACGACCGAGCGCACGCCGCGACCCTCGTAGAAGTGCGTGCGGGTGCCGAACACGAGCGCGCGACGACCGCTGTCGCCGATGGCCACCGAACGCATCGTGCCCGAGTGCCCGGCGACGGCCGCACGGTGGAAACCGGGGACGTCGGCGTTCTCGATCGTGGCCAGGGTCTCGCCGACGAGGTCGGCCGTCTGGCCCCAGCCGGAGCCGAGGACGAGGGCGACGTCGTGGCGCGGGACACCGGTGCGCTCGGCGATGACCGCGGCAGCGGCGTCGGCGACGGCGAACGGGTCGGTGGAGGGGTCGGCGAGGTCCAGGTGCGTCGTGGTCACGCTCAGGACTCTAGCGACGCCGTCCACGTGGCGGACACCGGTCGAGGGGATGGTTGGATGGACGCGTGATCACGCGTGAGACGTCCGTTGTCATCATCGGGGGCGGGCCGGGCGGCTACGAGGCGGCGCTGGTCGCCGCGCAGCTCGGTGCGCAGGTCACCGTCGTCGAGAAGGACGGCGTCGGAGGCGCCGCGGTGCTCACCGACTGCGTCCCGAGCAAGGCGCTCATCGCCACCGCCGACTACATGTCCGACTTCGAGACCGCGTCGCGCCTCGGCGTGCGCCTCCAGGACGACGACGGCGACGAGGTGTCCGACGCCGTGGCCCAGGCCCGCACCGTCAACGGGCGCATCCTCGAGCTCGCCGCCGCGCAGAGCGGTGACATCCGCGGCAGCCTCGAGCAGGTCGGGGTCACCGTCCTGGCGGGAACGGCTCGCCTCGCCGCGCGCGACCTCGTCGTGGCCACCCTCGACGACGGCAGCAGCCGCGAGCTGGCCGCCGACGTCGTGCTCCTCGCCACCGGCGCCTCGCCCCGCGTCATGGACACGATGCGACCCGACGGCGAGCGCATCCTCACCTGGCAGCAGATCTACTCCCTCGCCGAGCTGCCCGAGCGGATCATCGTCATCGGCTCCGGCGTCACCGGTGCCGAGCTGGCCCAGGCCTACCTCGGACTCGGCTCGCAGGTCGTCCTCGTCTCCTCCCGCGACCGGGTGCTGCCGGGGGAGGACGCCGACGCCGCGACCGTCATCGAGGACGTCTTCCGCAAGCGCGGCATGGAGGTGCTGAACAAGTCGCGGGCCGCGTCGGTCGAGCGCACCGCCGACGGCGTCGTCGTCACCCTCGTCGACGGTCGGACCGTCGAGGGCTCCCACGCGCTCCTCGCCGTGGGGTCGGTGCCGAACACGGCCGGTCTCGGGCTCGAGGAGGCCGGCGTCGAGCTGAGCTCCTCCGGGCACGTGCAGGTCGACCGGGTCTCGCGCACGAGCGTCGGCGGCGTCTATGCGGCCGGCGACTGCACCGGCATCCTGCCGCTCGCCTCGGTCGCCGCCATGCAGGGCCGCATCGCCATGTGGCACGCCCTCGGCGACGCCGTGGCACCCCTCAACGTGCGCGGGGTGGCCGCGAACATCTTCACCGAGCCCGAGATCGCCACGGTCGGCATCAGCCAGAACGCCGCCGACGAGTCACCCGACGTCGAGTCGGTGATGCTGCCGCTGGCCCGCAACCCGCGCGCCAAGATGCAGGGCATCACCGACGGGTTCGTCAAGCTCTTCTGCCGCAAGGGCTACGGCACGGTCCTGGGCGGGGTCGTCGTCGCCCCGAAGGCCTCCGAGCTGGTCTTCCCCGTGGCGCTCGCGGTGCAGAACCGGCTGTCCGTCGACCAGGTGTCCAGCACCATCACCGTCTACCCGTCGCTGTCCGGCTCGATCGCCGAGGCCGCGCGCCAGCTGCACCAGGCCGACTGAACGGACGCGTCAGACGCGTCGGCGCCATGGGTCCGTCAGCGCCGCGTCGGGTCGTCGGGACCGGACGCGTCGGGGCCGGGCACGTCCGGGCCGGACGGGTGCGGGTGCTCGACCCCGTCGGAGTCGTCGCCGCGGTCGCTGCCGTCGACGCCACCCTGCTGCCCGCTGGGATCTGCCGGCGCGCGTCCCTCCTCGTGCTCCCAGCGCTCGCGACGCCGGGTCGAGACGCGGTCACGCAGCCACCGCTGGAAGAGCCAGAAGATCAGGACGAAGACGAGCGCGCCGAGCAGGTTCGTCACCGAGAAGCCGCTCGGCGGGGTCGCGGCGGTGGGCAGGGTCGCAAGCACTCCTGCAGTCTGCCAGAGGCGTACCGTCGAGCCCGTGGCGGCATCGCCGCCGTGCGGGGTGCTCGCCGCCCCGGCCCAGCCATCCCGGAGGACACGTGAGCGACTGGATCAACAAGGCGAAGGACTTCCTCAAGGGCCACCCCGACCAGGTGGGCCAGGGCCTCGACAAGGCCGAGGAGATCATCAACGAGAAGACCGGCGGGAAGTACGCCGACCAGGTCGACGCGGGCGAGGACCAGGTCCGCGAAGCGCTCGGCCTCCCGCCCGAGGCGGAGGCCACCGTCCCGGCACCGGGCGACCCGACGCCCGGGCCCGCCCCGACTCCTGTGCCCGAGCCCGGCCCGGCACCGGTACCGACGCCGCCGCCCACCCCCGAACCCGGCCCGGTGCCGACGCCTGAACCCGGCCCGGCACCGACGCCCCCGGCCGTGCCGGTCGACCCCAACGACCCGGGCCCCGTCGACCCGTCGCTGCCCGGCGGCCCGGGGCCGTCCGAGATCCCGCCGTCCGGCTCGGACGACATCACGCTCGCAGACCCGCCCCCGAAGTCCTGAGGCGCGCCGCGAACACGCGAAGGGCCGTCACCCCCTGCGGGGTGACGGCCCTTCCTCGCGTCGGCGGGTCAGCCCTCGGCGTCGGCGTCCTTGATCTCGGCGAGGACGGCGCCGGAGGTGACGGTCTCGCCGACGGCCGCGGTGAGGCCGGTGACGACGCCGTCCTTGTGCGCCGTGATCGGCTGCTCCATCTTCATCGCCTCGAGGACGACGACCAGGTCGCCGGTGGCGACGGTGGCACCGTCCTCGACGGCGATCTTGACGATGGTGCCCTGCATCGGTGCGGTGAGGGAGTCACCGGAGACGGCCGCGCCGCCCTTGGACCCGCCCGAGCGCTTCGGGGCCTTCTTCTTCGCGGCTCCAGCGCCGGCGCCGTTGCCGATGGCGAGTCCGCCGGGCAGCGACACCTCGAGCCGGCGTCCGCCGACCTCGACGACGACGGTGTGGCGCTCCTGCGCCTCCGGTGCCCCAGAGGCGTCCGAGCCCGTGCCGGCGTAGGCGGGGATCTGGTTGTCGAACTCGGTCTCGATCCAGCGGGTGTGGATCGTGAACTTCTCGGCCGGGTCGGCCGGCGCGAACGCCGGGTCGGCCACGACGGCGCGGTGGAACGGGGTCACCGTCGGCATGCCGTCGATCTGCAGCTCGCCGAGGGCGCGGCGAGCCCGCTCGAGGGCCTGGGTGCGGTCGCGCCCGGTGACGATGAGCTTGGCGATCATCGAGTCGAAGGCTCCGGCGACGGTGTCGCCCTCGACGATGCCGGCGTCCCAGCGCACGCCGGGGCCGTGCGGCACGACCATGCGCGTCACGGTGCCGGGTGCGGGCAGGAAGCCGCGACCGGCGTCCTCGCCGTTGATGCGGAACTCGATCGAGTGGGCGTGCGGCTCGGGGTCGTCGTAGTCGAGGCGCTCGCCGTTCGCGATGCGGAACTGCTCGCGGACCAGGTCGATGCCGGTGACCTCCTCGGAGACCGGGTGCTCGACCTGCAGGCGGGTGTTGACCTCGAGGAAGCTGATGTCGCCCTGCGGGCCGACGAGGAACTCGCAGGTGCCGGCGCCGACGTAGCCGGCCTCCTTGAGGATGGCCTTGGACGCGCGGAGCAGCTCGGTGTGCTGCTCCTCGGTGAGGAAGGGTGCCGGGGCCTCCTCGACGAGCTTCTGGTTGCGGCGCTGCAGCGAGCAGTCGCGCGTCGAGACGATGACGACGGTGCCGTGCTGGTCGGCCAGGCACTGGGTCTCGACGTGGCGCGGGTGGTCCAGGAAACGCTCGACGAAGCACTCTCCGCGGCCGAACGCCGTGACGGCCTCGCGGACCGCGGACTCGTACAGGTGCGGGATCTCCTCGATGGTGCGGGCGACCTTGAGGCCGCGGCCACCACCGCCGTAGGCGGCCTTGATGGCGACGGGCAGGCCGTGCTCCTGCGCGAAGGCGACGACCTCGTCGGCGTCGGCGACCGGGTCCTTGGTGCCGGGCACGAGCGGGGCGCCGGCCTTCGTCGCGATGTGGCGGGCCTTGACCTTGTCGCCGAGGGCGTCGATGGCCTCCGGGCCGGGGCCGATCCACGTCAGCCCGGCATCGATGACCTTCTTCGCGAAGTCGGCGTTCTCGGCGAGGAAGCCGTAGCCGGGGTGGACCGCGTCCGCACCGGCCTGGCGGGCCACGTCGAGCAGCTTGTCCTGCAGCAGGTAGCTCTCACCGGGCGTGGAGCCACCGAGCGCGAACGCCTCGTCGGCCACCTTGACGTGCAGGGCGTCGCGGTCCGGGTCGGCGTACACGGCGACCGACGCGATGCCGGAGTCCTTGCAGGCACGGGCGATTCGGACGGCGATCTCACCACGGTTGGCGATGAGGACCTTGCTGATGGGAGCCATGGTCCGGACTCTAGCGGCTCGGCCCGACCCAACTTCGGGGGCGCCGGTGATATTCCCGCCCGTCTCGCCGTGAGGTCCAGCACATCGTCACGACGGTCCCCGACCTAGCGTGGGAGGCATGACGACACACCATGACGTCCCCACCCTGCCCCTCGGCCACGCCAGCACCCCGGGTCTCGCCGTGCCCCAGCTCGGCTTCGGCGTCTGGGAGGTGCCGGACGCCGAGGTCGACGCCGCCGCCGGTCGCGCGCTGGAGGTCGGCTACCGCCACCTCGACACGGCGCGGATCTACGGCAACGAGGAGGGCATCGGACGTGTCCTCGCCAGCTCGGACCTGGCGCGCGACGACGTCTTCGTCACGACGAAGGTGTGGAACGACGACCACGGCGACGTCCGCCGTGCCTTCGAGGCGTCGATGCACCGCCTCGGTATCGACGTGCTCGACCTCTACCTCATCCACTGGCCGGCGCCGAAGCAGGACCGCTACGTCGAGGCGTGGCGCACCCTGCTCGAGCTCCAGCAGGAGGGCCGCGTCCGATCGGTCGGCGTCTGCAACTTCCAGGTGCCGCACCTGCAGCGCCTCCTCGACGAGACGGGCGTGCTGCCCTCGATCAACCAGGTCGAGCTGAGCCCGTACCTGCAGCAGCGCGAGCTGCGGGCCTTCCACGACGAGCACGGCATCGTCACCGAGGCGTGGAGCCCCCTCGCCGTGCGCGCCGGGCTCCTCGAGGACCCGGTCGTCACCGGCATCGCGCAGCGGTATGACGTGTCCCCGGCCCGAGTCGTGCTGCGGTGGCACGTCGAGCTCGGCAACGTCGTGCTGACGAGGTCGGTCACGCCGGAGCGCATCGAGGAGAACGCCCGCGTCTTCGACTTCGCCCTCGACGGCGACGACCTCGACGCGCTCGCCGGACTCGACCGCGGCACGCGGACGGGGCCGGACCCCGACACGTTCGGCTGACGGGCGCCCGACCCGACGCCGGCGCCCGGGGCGGTCTCGGGCGCCGAGCGGGGGTGGGCCGGTCGGTGGTGTCGCAGTACGTTGACGGCATGGGTCTGTTCTCGCGCCGCAAGAGCTCCGAGTTCGTCGACGAGCCGCCGGAGACCGACGAGTCTCCCGACACCGACGACGCGCTCGTGCCCACGGTGTCGGGCCGCCCGGAGAGCCGGCCGCTCGGTGACGAGGAGCGCGAGCGGATCGCGTCGGGCCTCGAGCGTGCGGCAGCGCTCGGCGTCGATGTCGACGACCTCGACTCCATCGGCTCCCACTTCGACGACCAGTACCGTGCCGTGCAGGCGGACGCCACCGCCGGTGGCGGGTCCGACGTCGTCGTCGACACTTTCGCCATCGCGATCGGCGAGCACCTGACCCGGCACAGCGCCCGCGACTGGGCAGTCGTCACGGACGTGTTCGGCACCGACCTCGGACTCGTCGCCGCCCGGGCCGACACGGTCGTGGTGCCGCACAACCTCGTCGGCGCGCGGTGGATGCGCGGGGAGACCGGCTGGATCCCGGGTGTGGTCTCGCACCTGGTCGGGCTGCGACCGAGAATGCGCTGACGCTGCCCCTAGGATCGCGGGCATGGACGACGCCGTCGGTGGAACCGGTGCAGTGGACCCGCGCAGTCGGCGCGAGCTCGAGCAGGGGATCGAGCGCGACTTCGCCCGACGGATGTCCTACGGGGACTACCTGCGGCTGGACACGCTGCTCAGCGCCCAGCAGCCGCTGAGCGACCCGCCACAGCACGACGAGCTGCTGTTCATCATCCAGCACCAGACGTCCGAGCTCTGGCTCAAGCTGATGATCCACGAGCTGCGTTCGGCCCGGAGCCTGCTCGGCTCGGACGAGCTCGCACCGGCGCTCAAGCGGCTGGCGCGGGTCAAGCACATCCAGCACACCCTGACCGACCAGTGGTCGGTGCTCGCGACCCTGACCCCGAGCGAGTACGCGCAGATCCGCCCGTTCCTCGCGACGAGCTCGGGCTTCCAGTCGGCGCAGTACCGGGAGGTCGAGTTCCTCCTCGGCAACAAGAACGCCGACATGGTGGCCGTGTTCTCCCACGACGCGTCGGCGCGAGAGGCGCTCGACGAGCTGCTCCACGAGCCGAGCCTCTACGACACTTTCCTCGCGTACCTGTCGCGGCGCGGCTACGCGGTGCCCGGTCCCCTTCTCGACCGCGACTGGAGCCAGCCCTACCGGCACGACCCGGGCCTCGTCGACGTGTTCGCCGAGGTGTACGCGGCACCGCACGACCACTGGGGTGTCTACGAGACGTGCGAGGAGCTCGTCGACCTCGAGGACAACTTCCAGCAGTGGCGTTTCCGCCACCTGCAGGTGGTCCAGCGCACCATCGGGCAGAAGGTCGGCACGGGCGGCTCGAGCGGCGTCGACTTCCTGCGCCGTGCCCTCGACCTGACGTTCTTCCCGGAGCTCTACGAGGTCCGGACGAGGATCGGAGGCTGACGGTGGGCCGTGACTGGGACGAGCGGGCCGGCGTGCTCGCCGCCGAGGCGCTCGGGGCGGGCGAGCCGAACGCGTGGTTCGACCGCCTCTACGGAGAAGGGGTCGCGGGTCGCATCTCGATGCCGTGGGACCGCGACGCCCCGCACCCGCTGCTGCGCGACTGGGCCGAAGGGCTGCCGGACGGGGGACTGCGGGGCGATGGTCACCGTGCCCTCGTCGTCGGCTGCGGCCTCGGGGCGGATGCGGAGTATCTCGCCTCGCTCGGCTTCGCGACGACGGCCTTCGACCTGTCGCCGAACGCCGTCGTGACGGCGCGGTCACGGCACCCGGAGTCGGTCGTCGACTACCGCGTCGCCGACCTGCTCTCGCCCCCGCCGGAGTGGGCCGGCGCTTTCGACCTCGTCGTGGAGATCTTCACGATCCAGGCGATGCCTGATCCGCCACGGTCACAAGCGATCCCGAGCATCACAGGGTTCGTCGCGCCCGGCGGGACCCTGTTCGCCGTGGCGTTCCGCGCGGCCGGTGACGTGGACGAGACGGACGGACCACCCTTCGCCCTGACCGCGTCCACGGTGGGGTCGTTGGCCGGCGACCGCCTCGTCGTCGACCGCCTCGAGTCGCCACGGCCCGAGCTCTGGCGCGCGGTGTTCCGGGCGCCTCGACTCAGCCGCTGAGGAGGCGGCGTCGGTCCCACGCGGATGCCGGCGGTGGCTCGCAGCGGCACGGACACGGACCGATGCACCACGTCTCGAAGCATTCGTCCAGGCACTCGCACTCCGGCAGCGGCACCGGAACCGGAGCGACCCGCGGCTGAGGCCCGGCCATGAGCCGCGCTCTGGTCTCGAGCTCGCCCTCCGTGGGGTGGTCGTCGGGGCGCCCGCTGACCCTCCCGGCCGCGTCCCGGTCGCGGGCCGGGCGCAGCTGGTACCACCCGCGAGCCGCCGGGCGGTCGTACCGCGGGTAGGCCCACCGCTCGTACGGCACCTCGTCCGGCGGCGCGACGTCGAGGTGGGCCGGAAACCGTCGACCGGCGTTGTCGCGAACGGCGTCGTCGGACACCGCAGCCACGTCCCGACCCTCGGGGTCGAGAACCGCAAGGCGCAGGCCGGCAGCGGCCATGATGCGACAGAACAAGCGGACATCCGGCACGATCTGCCCTGATTCGATGCGGCTCACGGTGCTGGCCGCCACGTCGACGCGCCCGGCCAGGTCACGCTGGCTGAGGTCGCCGAGGCGTCGTGCGCGCACCACGAGCCGCGCGAAGCGATCATCGGGGTAGGTCGATGAGTCCGGGTGCTGGCTCTGCTGGTCCATGCGCCGATGCTCTGACAGCCCTCTGACATCGCGAGCGCCCTCTGGAGCGTCTGTCCACAGGCCTGCACGTCCTCGAACGGTTCCTACGTCAGTGCTGCGTGGGGTGCAGCAGTGACGTAGCGCGGCGGTGGGGTGTGGCCGGGGAGAGGTGGGGGGGGCTGTTGCTACGTCAGTGCTGCGTGGGGTGCAGCAGTGACGTAGCGCGGCGGTGGGGTGTCGCCGGGGAGAGGTGGGGGTCTGTTGCTACGTCAGTGCTGCGTGGGGTGCAGCAGTGACGTGGGAGCGGGGGTTCGGTGACCCGGGGAACGGGTGTGCGTGTGTCCTCGTCAGGCGGACGTCTTCGCGCGGACCTGGCGCTTGATCCGGCCGAGCATCGCGACCATGCCGCGCATCCGGAGCGGCGAGACCGCGTCGGCCAGGCCGAAGCGCATCGGCGCGTCGTCCGGCACGGCGAGCACCTCGGCGGCGGACAGGCCGTCGAGGCCCTCGTGGAGGATCCCGGCGAAGCCGCGGGTCGTCGGGGCCTCGGCCGGCGCGTCGAAGAACAGGTGCACGGTGCGGTCCTCGAGCGAGGCGCCGCCGTCCACCTCTACGGTCAGGAACAGCGGCGACTGGCACTCGTCGACACGTTCGAGCTGGTCGAGGTGGCCGACGTAGCGCTCGGGAAGACCGGGCAGCTCGTCGCTGAACTCGAGGAGCAGCTGGAGCTTGAGGTCGTTCGTGGCCTCGCGGAAGTCCTCGGCGATCTCGGCCAGGGACGTGGGCAGAGGGGTGTCGGTCATCGGGATCGGTGCCTTCGCAGGAGTGCCGGGGTCACTTCTCGATGGGGACGCGCACGGCGTTGCCCCACTCGGTCCAGGACCCGTCGTAGTTGCGGACCGCCTCGAACCCGAGCAGGTGCGTCAGCACGAACCACGTGTGCGACGAGCGCTCGCCGATGCGGCAGTAGGCGACGACGTCGTCGCCGGGGGCGAGGCCCTGCTCGGTGAGGTAGATCGCCTCGAGGTCCTCGCGCGTCTTGAACGTGCCGTCCTCGTTCGCGGCCCGGGCCCACGGCACGGACCGCGCGCCGGGGATGTGGCCACCGCGCATCGCACCCTCCTGCGGGTAGTCGGGCATGTGCAGCAGCTCGCCCGAGTACTCGCCGGGGGACCGGACGTCGACGAGGGGCTTGCCGAGATGCGCGAGCACGTCGTCCTTGAAGGCGCGGATCGGGGCGTCGTCGCGCTCGGCCACGGGGTACTCGGCAGGGGTCGGCTTCGCGACGTCGCGGGTCAGCTCACGGCCCTCGGCGATCCACTTCGCGCGGCCGCCGTCGAGCAGCCGGACGTCCTCGTGCCCGAAGAGGCTGAACACCCAGAGGGCGTAGGCCGCCCACCAGTTGCTCTTGTCGCCGTAGATGACGACCGTCGTGTCACGCGAGATGCCGCGGGCGCCGAGGACCTCGGCGAACCCTGCGCCGTCGACGTAGTCACGGGTGACCGGGTCGTTGAGGTCGAGGTGCCAGTCGATCTTCAGCGCGCCGGGGATGTGGCCGGTGTCGTAGAGCAGGACGTCCTCGTCGGACTCGAGCAGGGCGATGCCGCCGGGCGCGCCCACGGCGCCGGAGGCGATCTGCTCGGCGAGCCAGTCGGTGGTGACGAGCCGCTCGGGGTGCGCGTACGCGGAGAACTTCGTGTCTGCAGCGCTCATGCGCTCCATCGTGTCACGCGAGCTTGTCGAGGTCCTCACGGCACCGGCGCTCGAACTCGCCGAGCTCGGCGATGGCGTCCTGGACGTCGCGCAGCCGCTGCTCGAGGTCGGCGCGCCGCTCGTCGATCTCGCCGAGGACGTACTCGAGCTGGGTGCGCCGCCCGCGCGGGGCGTCGAAGAGGTCGATGATCGTGCGGATCTGCTCGAGCGGGAAGCCGAGACGCTTGCCCCGGAGGATGAGGTTGAGGCGGGTGCGGTCGCGGCGGTGGTAGACGCGCTGGGTGCCCCGACGCTCGGGGGAGATGAGCCCCAGGTCCTCGTAGTGGCGGACGGTGCGGTGGGTGACTCCGAACTCCTCCGCGACCTGGGCGATGGTCCACGTCGGCGCACTTGTCATGCCCCCGATCGTGCTTTACGTTTACGTAAGCGTCAAGCACATCCCACAAGGAGAACACCGATGTTCGAGCTGAGCCCGGAGCACGAGGA
>JAEWFB010000330.1 GCA_023389095.1 Actinomycetes bacterium | reverse complement strand
CGCCGGCCCGCCCGGACGAGCCGGACACGAGGCGTCCGCCGACGACCAGGCCGCCGCCGACGCCGTCCGAGAGGCGCACGTAGAGCAGGTCCTCGACGGTCGCGTCGCCGAAGATGGCCTCGGCCAGACCGGCGAGCCTCGTGTTGTTGTCGACGATCACCGGGGCGTTGAACCGCTCCGCGAACGCGAGGTCCACCGACGCGCGGTGGAAGGCGTCG
The DNA here is from genome assembly GCA_023389095.1 of Actinomycetes bacterium. Lineage (GTDB taxonomy): Bacteria > Actinomycetota > Actinomycetes > Actinomycetales > Dermatophilaceae > Monashia. The sequence continues at coordinate 4,354 of JAEWFB010000330.1, read as the reverse complement.
ACGGTGCTGGCGCCGTGGCTCGGGACGCCGCGCACGCCGGGGGCGGTGGCGTACGGGCCGGGGACGCCGAGGCCCACGCCCTGCAGGGCGCCGTAGTGCACCCCGGACTCGGCGCTGATCCGGTCGATCGTGTCGAACGCGACGTCGAGCCGCACCGGCCACGCGACGTCGTCGGGGTAGCGGCCCACCCCCGAGGCGACGATCTCGTGCGACGCGTCGGCGATGGCCACGTGGACCCGCCGGTGGCCGAAGTCGACGCCCATGAACTGGCCCGAGGCGGGGTCGAGGGCCAGGCGCTCGGCCGGGCGGCCGCGCCCCTCGCGCAGGGCGGCGTCGGTGTCCACGATGACGATCGCCCCGCGGTCGAGCAGGTTGCTCGTGATCTCCGAGAGGGTCGTGCGGGACAGGCCGACGGCGCGTCCGATCTGCGTCCGGCTGAGGGCACCGTGCTCGCGCAGGACTCCGAGGACCCGCTCCTCGTGGGTTCTGCGGACCAGCGCATGCACACCTGTGGGCATCTGCACGGCGGGGACGCTACGCAGGGCGATTTTTTCCGTCAATGGTCCGGCAGAAATAGATCGAGAAACTGCCGAAACCTTGTTGCATACCGAGAGCGCCGGCTGGCCGAAACGGTCCCTCGCGCGTGGTGCGTCGTTCGCTCTGAGACGGTTTTGGGCACACCCCTTGTCGTCTGCAAGACTTGTCGAATGCAAGAGAGAGCCATCGCCAGGACCGCCGTCGACGCGCTGCAGCAGGTCACCCGTGACCTGCTCGGCCTGGCCGTGCGAAGCGTCGACGAGGTCGGCGACGTGTCCCTGCCGCAGATGCGCCTGCTCTTCGCACTCCGCGACGAGGGCCGGTCCTCCTGCACCGACCTGGCCCACGTCCTCGGCGTGAGCGGGTCGTCGATCACGCGCCTGGCCGACCGGCTCGTGGCCTCCGGCCACGTCACCCGCACCGGTGACCCCGCGAGCCGCAGCCGGGTGCTGCTCGCCCTGACCGAGCACGGCGACGAGGTCATCGACGCGGTGCTCGCCTGGCGTTCCCGTGAGCTGACGCGGGTCCTCCGGAGCCTCGACGGCGACGCACTCGGCTCCCTCACCGACAGCCTCACCGCGTTGCACGAGGGCCTGCGCCAGCGCCACCACGACCTCACCGGGCCGGTGCCGCTGTGAGCGGGGCCAGGCAGGTTCGGCTCGGTGACTTCAACGTCCACTCGCGGATGCTCGTCATCGCCGCGTGGGCGCTGCCGGTCGGGGCGTGCGGCGCCCTCGCGGCCTACCTGCTGCTCGGGCTCATCGGCCTGACGACGAACCTCGTGTTCTACCAGCGGCTCGACACCTCGCTCGTCGCCCCCGGCGCGACGCACCACCCGTGGCCGCTCGTGCTGCTCGCGCCGGTGGTCGGAGGCCTCGTCATCGGCCTCATGGCGCGCTACGGGTCGGAGAAGATCCGCGGGCACGGCATGCCCGAGGCGATCGAGGCGATCCTCATCGGCGGGAGCCGGATCGAGCCGAAGGTGGCGGTGCTGAAACCGGTCTCGGCCGCGATCAGCATCGGGTCGGGTGGCCCCTTCGGGGCCGAGGGGCCCATCATCATGACCGGTGGCGCCATCGGCTCGATCCTCGCCCAGCACCTCCGGCTCACTGCCGACGAGCGCAAGACGCTCCTCGTCGCCGGTGCCGCCGCCGGCATGGCAGCCACCTTCAACTCACCTCTGGCGGCCGTGCTCCTCGCGGTCGAGCTGCTGCTCTTCGAGTGGCGACCGCGCAGCCTCGTGCCGGTCGTGGCCGCCGTCGCCGTCGCCACGGTCGTACGCGGCCCGCTCATCGGTGCCGACCCGATCTTCCCGGTGCCCACGGGAGGCGCCCACATCACGTGGACGGCCGACGCCCTCAGCGCCCTCGTCGGGCTGAGCGGCGCCCTCGTGGCGCTCGGCGCCACCTGGCTCGTGTACTTCGCCGAGGACCTGTTCCGCCGGCTGCCGATGCACTGGATGTGGTGGCCGGCGCTCGGTGGGCTCGTCATCGGCCTCGGCGGCCTCGTCGAGCCGCGCGCGCTCGGTGTCGGCTACGACGTCATCGACCAGCTGCTCACCGGCCGCGCGACGACCGGGCTCATCGTCGGCATCCTCGTGGTCAAGACGCTCATCTGGTCGCTCTCGCTCGGCTCCGGCACCTCCGGGGGAGTGCTCGCGCCGATCTTCATGATCGGCGGCGCGCTCGGGGCCGCCCTCGGCCTCGTCCTGCCCGGCGTGTTCCCGGGCTTCTGGGCCATGCTCGGCCTCGCGGCCGTCGTCGGCGGCGTCATGCGCTCGCCCCTGACCGGCGTCGTGTTCACCCTCGAGCTGACCCATGCCTGGGACGCGTTGGTGCCCCTGCTCATCGCGTCCACGGCCGCCTACGCCGTGTCGGTGCTCGTGCTCCAGCGCTCGGTGCTCACCGAGAAGATCGCGCGCCGGGGCCTGCACCTGACGCGGGACTACAGCACCGACCCGCTCGAGACGTTCTTCGCCGCCGACGTCATGCGCACCTCGCCCGAGGCGATGGAGGAGGCCCACCGGCTCGCGACCGACGGCGGGCACCACGTCGTCGGCGCCGCCGACACGCTACGGCACGTCGCGTACGTCTTCGCCGAGCACGGCCACGTCGGTGCGGCCGTGGTCGGTGACGGCGGCGAGGTCCTCGGGCTCATCGACGTCCAGGCGTTGCTCGTGGCGCGGCGGCACGACCTGACGGAGGCGACCGAACGCGAGCAGGTCTTCACCCGACCGCTCGGCCTCGGTCGTCGTGCCTGACGTCCGCAGCCGTCGGGGCAGCACGCCCTAGCGTGGGGGGATGGTCCACACCCCTGACGGCGCCACGGCGCGGACGGTCACCACGCCCGACGGGCGGTCCCTCGACGTGCTCGACGCGGGCGGAGACGGCCTGGCGCTGCTCTACCACTCCGGCACCCCCGGGGGCGCGGTGCCCTGGCCGGCCGGGATCGAGGCCGCGCGGCGGTCCGGGTTGCGCTGGGTGACCTACAGCCGCCCGGGCTACGGGTCGAGCACCCCGCACCCGGGGCGGACCGTCGCGGACGCCGCGGCTGACAGCGGCACGGTCCTCGACGCCCTCGGGATCGACGAGTTCGTGACGATCGGCTGGTCCGGTGGTGGGCCCCACGCCCTCGCCTGCGCCGCGCTGCTTCCCGGGCGGTGCCTCGGCGCGGCGACCATCGCCAGCGCCGCCCCCTCGCACGAGCCGGACCTCGACTTCGTCGCCGGGATGGGGGCGGACAACGTCGAGGAGTTCACCCTGGCGTCACGGGGGCGCGAGGTGCTCGTCCCGGCCATCGAGGAGATGGCGCAGCCGTTCCGGACCGTGACCGGGGATCAGATCGTCGAGGCGATGGGCGGCCTGCTCAGCGAACCCGACCTCGCGGCCCTCGAGGGGCCGCTCGCCGACTACGTCGCGGCGATGGCGCGGGAGGCGGTCAGGGTCGGCGTCGACGGCTGGGTCGAGGACGACCTCGCCTTCTGCGCGCCGTGGGCCGTCGACCTGGACTCCGTCACGGTGCCGGTGGCCGTGTGGCAGGGCGGTGAGGACCTCATGGTGCCCGCGAGCCACGGCGAGTGGCTGGCCGCCCACGTACCCGGGGCCCGGCCGCACCTGCTCGAGGGCGTGGGCCACGTGTCGCTGGTGGCCCGGCTGGACGAGGTCCTCGACGACCTCGTCGCGCACCGGCGTCGGTAGCCCGTCGCGCCGCCGTCGCACCACCACGCAGCCGGGGAGGCCGCAGCGCATCCGCCCTGGTCGTCCCGGCTCACTGCAGGGGGAACGGCGGCTGCACCCACCACGGTCGTGGGTCGACGCCCACCCGGTCGACCCACTTGACCCACCAGAACCCCCGGCGTCCGGGGGCCACGAGCCGCACCGGGGCGCCATGGCCGGGCGGGAGCGGCTCGCCACCGACGTGCGTCGCGAGCAGCAGGTTCGGGGCGGCGTCGGCCGGGAAGTACCTGGTGTAGCCCGTCACCGACCGCACCACGATCGACCCCTCCCTCGGCAGGCCCAGGAGGGTGTCGACGCGCACCCCGCGCCAGCTCTGCTCGGCCCACCAGCCGCCCGTGCAGTCGAGCGCCGCCGACTGGACCGCTCCACCCATCGCCTGCAGGTCGCCGTACGAGAGCCGAAGCGTCGGTTCGTCGGCGCGCACCACCTCGAGCCGGTAGGAAGCCACGTCGATGCGGGGCACCCCGTCGGTGAACCACTGCGTCACCGGCATCGCGGTGGGGTCGCCGGACCCCACCTCGTAGGACCCGGTCGCACGACGACGCGCAGCCGGAAGCCCGGCGAAGGACGCGACGGACTGC
>JAEWFB010000317.1 GCA_023389095.1 Actinomycetes bacterium | reverse complement strand
GGAACATCGCCCCGACCGACGCCGACGTGTGGAGCGTCGAGTACTACGCCGACAAGACCCACACCTCGCCCGGCGAGCGTGCCGCCTTCCAGGGGGTCGTCGACGCGGGGTTCGCCGACGTCGTGCGCCCGCACACGTCCGAGCCGGGCACCTTCACGTACTGGGACTACACGCAGCTGCGCTTCCCCAAGCGCCAGGGCATGCGCATCGACTTCGCACTGTGCTCACCGGCCCTGGCCCGACGCGTCGTCGGCGCGGCGATCGACCGCGAGGAGCGCAAGGGCAAGGGGGCCTCCGACCACGCACCCGTCGTCTTCGAGGTCGAGGGGGTGGACGCGTGAGGCGTCACGACCGTCGCGGCATCGTGACGCCCGACGGCGCGGTGCTGTCCGTGCACACCCACGTCCACCCGGACCTGGCCCCGGACGCCCCGACGCTCGTGCTCACCCACGGCTGGGCCGTCAACCACGAGAGCTGGCTGCCGGTCGTCGAGGAGCTCGGCGACGAACCCGTGCGCATCGTGCTGTGGGACCAGCGCGGGCACGGCCGCTCGACGATCGGGCTGCGCCGCGCGGAGATGGGTTCGCTGTCGGTCGAGCACACCGGCCGCGACCTCGACACCGTGCTGCGCGCCGTCGTGCCGGCGGCCTCACCCGTCGTGCTCGCCGGGCACTCCATGGGCGGCATGACCGTCATGGCCCTGGCCGAGCAGCGCCCGGACCTCTTCGGCTCCCGGGTGCGCGCGGCGCTGCTCGTCGCGACGGCGTCCTCCGGCGTCGCCATCGGCGAGCGGACCGGCGAGGCGGCGGTCATGCGGATGGCGGCGCGGGGCCTGCCCCTCCCGCCCGGCGGCCACGGACGCGTCCGCGCCCTCGTCGGCGGCCTCTTCGGCGAGAACCCCGACCCGGCCCACGTCGAGACCGCCCGCGCCCAGGTTGCGGCGACGAAGCTCGCGACGTTCGGCGCCTTCTACGGCGCGCTGCTCACCGCCGACCAGAGCGCCGGCTTCCTCGGCCTGGAGCGCGTCCGGCTCGCCATCGTCGCCGGACGCCTCGACCCGCTCATGCCGGTGGCCCGGGCGCATGCGCTGCGCGTCGCCCTCCCGCACGCGACCTTCACCGAGCTGCCACACGCGGGGCACATGCTGCCGTGGGAGGCGACCGACGTCGTCGCCGACGAGGTCCGCGACCTGCTCGCCGAGCTCGAGGCACGCCGCGCCACCGCCTGAGCCCGGCGTTCGCCCACGAGGCACGGCCGTCCTCGCTCTGCACTGCTCCACCACGCGCGCCTCCAGCCGGTCGAGGCCCCGTGCGCCGGTCGGCGCTCGGGGTGGCTCGTGACGTGGAGCAGTGCAGAGCGAGCGGCGGTCGTCAGGCGCCGTCGGCCCCGTCGCGCCGCTTCTGCAGCAGGACCTCCGACTCGACCGGGACGAAGCCGAGCTCGCGGTTGATGGCGTGCATCCAGACGTTCTGGTTGTCGCTGCTCGTGCGTACCCGCAGCCCCACCTCTCCGCCGTCATCGAGGGCCACCGACTCGACGACGGTGCGCCCCTGCGTCGACCAGAGCGCGATCTCCCGAGCGGCACCCAGCCGCGGGAGCGGCCTGCGTCGCCGAGGTCCTCGGCTCGGACCCTCGGCTCGGGCCCTCAGCTCGGTCGGCAGTGCGGGAGCTGGAGCCCGCGCGCCTGCCGGTCGAGGTCGGCGACCGCGCGGCCCAGCTGCTCGAGCTGCTGCGCGTACGCCCCCGTCGGGCCGACGCGCAGCTCGGCGGCGGCGTCAGCGACGATGCGCCCGGTCCGGCGGACGGCGGTGACGAGCCGGTGGTGCCGGTTCAACAGGGATGGTGGGGCCTGCACGCCGTCGAGGGCGTCGGCGAGGTCCTCGAAGGAGGCGGCACTCGCGCGGAGGGCTGCCTCGATGCCCGCCCGGGACGCGTCGACGGGGTCCCGCAGGAGCACGCCGACCCGCGCACAGGACGCGTCCGCCGAGCGGCGGTACGCACCGACGGGCGTGGTGTCACGCGGCGACGGCGACGGCACGGGCCCCCGACCCCGCGACAGGGTGGGCGCGGGCAGCGACAGCGCGGCCATCGGCCCCGTGTCAGTGGCGACGACGACACCGATCCCGAGCGTGAGGAAGGCCAGGCCGGCAGCCGTCAGCACGACCCGGACGGCTCCGGAGCCCCCGCGCTCCTCGGCGCGCGACGGCGTCGCGGCCCGGCCGGACGGGCCGGACGGGCCGCGGGCCATGGCAGCCACGATGCCCGCGATCCCGAGCGCGATCGCGGAGACGGCAAGGATCTCTCTCATCATCGCGCCACCCCCTCGGCAGCGTGTCCACGCCCGCCGCCCCGGCACCGCTGCCGGCCGCCTCCCACCACCGGCGTCGGGCACCGGGCGCAACGGGCGCTCTTCGACGGTAGGAGGATTCGCGCTGCGAGGCATCCGTGGAAGCACCGGGTTCCGCGCGTCCACCGGTCGTTCCCGGGTCGCCCCCAGGCGAACGGCGTCCGGTACGCGGCAGATGCCCGGGGTGTGCCATGGGCCGGCGGCGCACTTGCGCAACTCCGGGCACCTGCGGTCGGCCCGGGTGCCATGATCCGGGGATGGAAGTGTGCCGGGACTTCCAGGGTCGGACCGAGCAGCTGGCGGCTCTCGACCAGGCGCTCCGGTCGGCCGATCAGGGTCGATCGCAGGTCGTTCTCGTCACGGGCGAGGCGGGGATCGGCAAGTCGCGTCTCGTCGAGCACTGGCTCGCCCGCACGCGGCCGCGTGCGGTGCTGCGCGCCGTGGCCGACCCGGACGACCGGCTCGTGGAGCTCGCCACCGTCGACCAGCTGCTCGACCGCTCCCCCGGCCGATCGCGGAGCCTGTTCGACGTCGGTGTCGCCCTGCTCGCCGCGTTCGAGGACACCCAGGGCGCGAGCCGCGCCGGCGTCGTCCTCGTCGACGACCTGCACTGGGCCGATGCCGCGTCACTGACCGCCCTCGGCTTCGCCGCCCGTCGACTCCGCCACGACCGGGTGCTCGTCGTGTGCACGGCCCGGGAGCGCGAGCTTCCCGCGGCGGCGGCCGGCCTGACGCGGCTCGCCGTCGACCCGACGGGCACCCACCTCCGGGTCGACGGGCTGACGCTGAGGCAGACCGCGACCTCGCGCTGGAGGTCATGGGCCGGCGGCTCGACCCGGTGAGCCTGCGCGCCCTGCACGACGCGACGCGTGGCAACCCCCTCTGGATCCTGTCCGTCGCGGAGCAGGTGTCGGCCCAGGGCCTCTCGCCGGGGACCGACCTTCCCGTCTCCTCGGCGATCGCCGCCTCGATCTCCCCGACCCTCGCCGCGGCCCTCGGCGAGCAGGTGCGGCGGTGCGGGCCATCCGCCCGCGAGCTGCTCGAGGGCCTCGCCGTGCTCGCCGGCGAGCAGCCGGTCGCCCGGGTGGCCGCCCTCACCGGCGTCGAGGACGTGTGGGGTGCCCTCGACGGTGCCGTGGCATCGGGGCTCGTCGCCTGCGAGGGGACGCCGCCGAGCGTGACCATGGCCTACACGCACCCCGTCATGGCGCCCGCCGTCGAGGGGTCCCTGGCTTTCGGCCGCCGGGAGATGCTGCACCGCGCGGCGGCAGCCACGGCGTCCTCACCCGGTGACGAGCTGCGCCACCTCGTGGCGTGCGCGGCCGGGCCGGACCCCGACCTCGCCGCCCGCGTCCACGACCACGGCCGCACCCTCGCCTCCGGCGGGGCGATGCTCGAGGCGTCGGGCTGGATCCACCACGCCGCCGCCCTGACCGAGGATCCGTCGGACCGCGACGCGCTGCTGCTCGAGGCGGCGCACACGGCGATGGCCGGTGGCTTCCAGGGACCCGCGCTCGCTGCGCTCGAGGAGGGGCCGCAACCGCCGAGTGGCTACCGTGCCCTGCTCACGGCCTCGCTCGCGTGGCTGCGGGGCGACCACGAGCAGGCCCGGGAGGGGGCCCGCCTCGCCGTCGAGAGCCAGGACGCGCGAGCCCGGGCCGGCGCCGCCCTGCTCATGGCACAGCTCGATCTCGTCGGCGAGAACGCGCGCGAGGCCGGCCGCTGGGCCGCGCTCGCCACCCGCGGCGGCGGCCCGCTCGAACGGGAGGCGTCGCGTGCCGCGTGGGGCGCGGCCCTGCTGCTGCAGGGCGACCCGGAGGCCACGCTCCGGCTGTTCGGCCCACCGACCGGTCCGCCGGAGCCGCACCGCATCACCCAGGAGGCCATCCGCGGGCTCGCCCTGACCCACCTCGACCGCCCGGCCGAGGCGCGTGCCGCCCTGGCCGGCGCCGCCGCGGCCGCCCGCCGCCATCACCTCTACTACCTCTCGAACGTCACGCTCGGGAACTTCGGGATGCTCGAGAACCGCTGCGGCAACTGGGCCGACGCGACGCTGTACCTCGAACGCGCCCTCGCCAACATCGAGATGCTCGAGGAACACTGGGCGGCGGCCGTGGTCCACGCGCTCGCGGCGTTCGCGCCGGCGATGCGCGGCGAGACGGAGGCGGCCCACGACCAGCTGGAGCGCGCCGTGGCGGCGAGCCCCCGCGGTGGCCTCTCGGGGCAGGTCTATGCGCAGGTGGCCGCCGTCCAGGTCCACCACGCGACCGGCGACGACGCGTCGGTCCTCACTGCGGGCGCCTGGCTGGAGCGGCGTCCCCCGACGTCCGGGGCCTGGCTGCCCGGGGCGTTCCAGTGGGTCGCCCGGTACGTCGAGGTGCTCGCGCGGACCGGCGACCTCGAGCGGGCGCGTGCCCTGTGCGACGCGCTCGAGGCGAGCGGCCGGGCGACGGGACGGCGCTCGACCCTCGCAGAGGCGCGGCACGCTCGCGGCGTCGTCGCCGCCGCGTCGGGCCGTCGCGACGAGGCGGAGGCGGACCTCGCCCTCGCCTCCGGCATCTACGCGCAGTGCGGGATGCGCTTCGACGCCGCCCTCGCCTCGCTCCGGGCGGGCACCCAGCAACGCCTGCGCGGCGACGCCACGGGCGCGCGCCAGCGGCTCACCGGGGCCGTGGCCACCCTGGAGCGGCTCGGCGCGGACGCCTACCTGGCCGAGGCCCGGGCCGAGCGCGACGCGTGCCCGCCGGCCCGCGACGGGCACGCCGAGCACGACGAGTACGACGGGCACGACGGGCACGACCAGCCCCGGGCGCGCCGGGACCCGGCCGGGTCCCGCGGGGGGCGCAGACCACGCGAGTCGCTGACGTCGCAGGAGTCGGTGGTCGCCCGGCTCGTCGCCGCCGGGCTGAGCAACCGGGAGGTGGCCGCCGAGATGCTCCTCAGCGTGCGCACCGTCGAGTTCCACCTCGCGAGCATCTACCGCAAGCTGGGGCTCCGCTCCCGCACCCAGCTCGTCGCCCACCAGCTGCGCGCGTCGCCGCAGGAGACGTGAGGACCGGCCGGTCCGACGCCGGGGTCAGAGGCCGACCGGGCGCGGGTCCGCCGCCGTGGCCGACCGTGCGGTGGTGCGCCGCGTACCGAGGGTCGCCGCGACGAGGGCCGCGGCCCCGGCGGCGATCGCTCCCCCGAGGAACACGGTCTGCACCTGGACGACGCCGGCAGCGAGCAGGGCCTTGGTGTCGAGCGGGTCGGGCAGGTGCCGGACCGCCTCGTAGTACCGCGCCAGACCGATCGAGGTGAGCAGCGCGAGCCCGACGACCATGCCGACCATCCGCGCCACGACGACCAGCGAGCTCGCGACGCCGTGGGCGTCGGACGGCGCGTCGGCCAGCGCGGCGTCGTTGACGGGCGCCAGCGCCAGCCCGACGCCGAGGCCGACGAGCACGAGCACGAGCGTCGTCGGCACGACGTCGACGACCGACTCGAGCGTCCACCGCGACATGAGCGCCAGGCCCGCGGCCGCGAGCGCCAGCCCGACGGCCGCGACGACGCCGTCGCCGATCCGGCGCAGCGACCACCCGCCGAGGAACGCCCCCACCGGCACGGCGAGCAGGAAGCGGACGAGCACGAGGGCGGCGCCGGTCTCGTCGTACTCGTCGGTGAGCCGTGCGAGGAGCGGCACGTCGACGACGACGGCGACGAGCGCCGCCCCGACGAGCAGGCTGACGACATAGGCACGCAGCCCGCGCGAGCCGACGACGCCCCGCGGCACGAGCGGGGATCGGGCGACCCGGTGCCACACCGCGAGCAGCACGAGGGCGAGCGCCCCCAGCGGCAGGAGGCGGTAGCCGAGCGGGCCGACGACCTCCTTCTCCGGGTCGGACGAGGCGAAGGTGAGCACGAGGCTGCCGAGCGCCACGGCGACGAGAACGCTCCCGACCAGGTCGGCGCGGCGCAGCACCGGCCACCACCTCGGCGCGGTGAGGACGCCCGTGACGAGGAGCAGCCCCAGACCGGTGACCCCGATCGGCGTCAGCAGCTTCGAGGTGCCGGCGAACGGCACGAACGGCAGGCCGAGCTGAACGTCGGTGACGAGCGACTCCGGAGCGGCGAGGGCCAGCCCGGTCGAGGCGAGCCCGAGCACGGCGGCGAGCGCCGCCACGGCCGTGACGACGCGCCCGCCGGCCCCCCGACGCGTGGGCGGCGAGGTGGGGTGCCCCCGCCCGAGCAGCCGGAGCGCGACCCACAGCGCGAGGCCGGCAGCGACGTTGGCCCAGAAGATCGCCCGCCAGCCGTGCCACGTGAGGATGACCGCACCGAGCACCGGCCCGAGGACCGAGCCCAGCTCCTGCACCGCCCCGACGACGCCGAGCGGCGTGCCGCGCCGGTCGGCGGGCCAGAGGTCGGCGACGAGCGCCAGGGTGGCCGGCACGAGGCCCCCGCCGCCGATGCCCTGCAGGACGCGGCCGGTGACGAGGACGGGCATCTCGGTGGCGAGGGCCGTGACGGCCGAGCCGACGACGAACACGACGAGGCAGGCCAGCAGGATGCGACGCCGGTCGAGCAGGTCGGACAGGCGGCCGATGAGCGGCAGCACCGCGACATAGCCGAGGAGGAACCCCGAGATGATGGGGGTGGCGCGCTGGAGGGCGTCGATGCCGATGCCGACGCCGGCCATCATGTCGGTCAGCGCCAGGACGACGACGTAGGTGTCGGCCGCCGCGAGCGCCACGGCCGTCGACGCGACGGCCAGCAGCGCGAGCCGGTGACGGGGCGGCGAGGCTGGCACGGACAGGTCTCCGGACCGGCTCAGGGCTTGGTGATGGTGACGGGCTGGCCGTACTTGTCGAGCGCCAGCGTGTACGTCGAGCTGGTGCCCGCGCCGAAGAACGGCCCGGTCAGCGTCACGGTGCGCAGCTCCTGCGCGTCGGTGAGGCCGTAGGACACCTGGTAGCTGCCGGACCGGTCGCCGATCCCGAAGAGGTCGACGACGGACGCGCCGGGCAGCGTGCCGCTGACGGTCGTCAGCACGTCGGCGCCCTGGCGCACCTGCTTGCCGGCGGTCGGGTTCTGGGTCTTGGTGAGCAGGGTCGTCAGGCCCTGGTCGGTCGACAGGAGCGTGGCGGGGTCGGGCAGTCCGAACGCCTTGGGGTCGATCTTGTTCGTGCCGGGCACGAGCGGCAGCTTGGCGTAGACCTCGCCACCGACCGACGTGATCTCGGCGTCGGCCTGGATGCCCCGGAGCGCCACCTTGAAGGTGCCCTTGAACGCCGGCGGGTGGGTGCCCCAGCCGTCGGCGGACACGATGCCGCTCGCGCCGTCGGGCACGCCCGAGCTGGTCAGCGCCAGGTGCACCGACGACGCGGCATCGACCTTGGCCTTGGCGGCCGCGAGGCGCTGGGCCGGGGTCAGCGAGGTCTCGGCCGGGCCGGGGCTGTCGCCGCTCGAGCACGAGGCCGCGAAGACGACGCAGAGGGCCGTGAGGACGGCGGCGGCGATCCTTCGGGTGGCGGGCATGCGCGTCAGGCTAACGGTTCGAGACGACCGGGCTCTGCGCCACGACGCGAATGCGGGTATGGCTAGGGTCGATGGACCCCGACGGCGGGACCTGCCCGTCGTCCAGACGAAGGAGCACACCATGGCCCTGCTGGGAGTCGTCCTCCTGCTGCTCGGGATCGGAGCCGGCGCCACCGCGCTCGTCGCCGCCCGGTCGACCGCCTCGACGCTCACCGTCACCGCCTTCGGCTTCTCGCGCAACGCGACCGCCCTCGAGCTCGTCCTGTACGGCGCGATCGCCCTGCTGCTCGTCGCCCTCGGCTGGGCGTTGCTCGCCGCATCGGCCCGGCGCCGCGCCCGGACCCGGCGCGAGGACCGTGCTGCCACTCGTCTCACGGAGGTGCAGGACCAGGCCGAAGCCGACCGCCTGGAGCACGAGCGCCGCTTCGAGGAGGCCGGCCTGCGCGACGACGACCTCCGCCGCCGGGAGGACCAGCTCGCCGCGCGCCACGAGGGCCTGGACACGCGCGAGGCCGAGCTCGAGCGCCGCGAGGCCGAGTGGCGCGATCGCGAGGGTCCCTCGCGCGCCGACGTCGTGACCGGACGCGCGGAGGGCAGCGTCGCCGACGGCACGGCCCGCTGGGCCGACGAGTCGGGCCCGGGCGCCTCCGCCGGTACCGCCACCGACCCGGACACCGACCCGGACACCCACCCGGCCTCCGACCCGGCCGCCCACCCGGCTGCCGAGGACCCCTACGCCACCTCCCCCGACGCCACGACCGAGCTGCCCGCCACCGAGCGCGGCACCCGGGCGTGAGGGAGCACGCGGCGTACGTCTTCGACCTCGACGGCGTCGTCCGCGACTTCTCCGCGGGCGACGCCACGCCGATGATCGAGGCCGCGCTGGGCCTGCCCGGTGGTTCGGTGGCAGCCACGGCGTTCCGGCCCGACCTGCTCGTCCCGACGATCACGGGCCAGCGCTCCTTCGACGAGTGGTTCGCCTCGATCTGCCTCACGCTCGAGGAGGTCGTGCCCGAACCGGACCGCGTGCGCGAGCACATGCAGGCCTGGCGAGCCCACCGCGGCTCGCCGGTGACCGAGTCGGTCGAGCGGCTCGAGACCCTCCGGGCCGGCGGCCACCGCACCTACCTGTTCACCAACGGCACCGACCTCGTGCCCCACGAGCTGGAGCTGCTCGGTCTGGCCCACCTGTTCGACGGCGTCGTCAACAGCGCCGACCTCGGGGTCGCCAAGCCCGACCCCGAGGCGTTCGCCGCGGCCCATGCCGTGCTCGAGCGCGACCTGGGCCGCAGGCTGCCGGCCGGCGACGTGTGGTTCACCGACGACCGACGCGACAACGTCGACGCGGCGCGCGCGTTCGGCTGGGACGCCGAGCTGTTCACACTCCGGGAACACTCGGGGACGTCGTCGCCGACCCCGCCGGAAGGCTGACGACCGCGCGGACCCCCGGCCCGGCGTCCTCCAGCCGCACGTCGCCACCCCAGCGGCGCACGAGGGCGCGGGTGATGGCGAGACCGAGGCCCGTACCGCCGCTGTCGCGGTCACGGGCCTCGTCGAGCCGGGTGAACCGGTCGAAGACGCGCTCGCGGTCGGCGTCGGGGATGCCGTGGCCGTCGTCGGTGACGACGACCTCGACCCGGTGACCGACCACGGACGCGTCGAGCGTCACCGCGGTCCGGGCGTGGCGCACCGCGTTGTCGACGAGGTTGGTCAGCGCCCGCATCAGGTCCTCCGCGGCGACGCGGGCCTCGAGGCTGCGGCCCGAGAGCCCGGCACGGGTCCGTACCGGGACCCGCGAGGACGCGTAGCGCATCTCGACCGCGCCCACGAGGGCGGCGACGTCGACCGGCGACGCCGTCCGCGACGAGGCGGGTGACGGCGTCGACCCGTCGTCGGCGCGGGCCAGCAGGAGCAGGTCGTCGACGAGCGCCGCGAGCCGCTCGACGTCGGGCAGCACCTCGGCCGGCAGGTGCCCGCCCTCCCCGAGGCGCTGGGCCACCTCGAGCTGGGTGCGCATGCTCGCGAGCGGGCTGCGCAGCTCGTGGGCGGCATCGGCGACGAACGCCCGCTGCTTGCGCCGGGCCGTCGCGATGCGGTCGAGCATGGCGTTGAGCGTCGTCGCCAGCGCGCTGACCTCGTCGTCGCTCGGCGGCACGGGCAGCCGCTCCCCCTCCGACGACGCGTCGTCGATGCGTTCGGCCCCGCGGCGCAGCGCCTCGACGGGCGCGAGCGCCGCACCGATGACGCGCCAGGCGATGACGGCGAGGACCGCGAGCAGGAGCGGGAGGATCGCGAGGAGCAGCAGCCGCACGGTGCGCGCGCTCTGCTCGATGTCGGCGGTGGGAGCCGCGGCCACGACGGTGTAGGCGCGGCCCTGGGCGGTCGCCGGTCCCGCGGGCACGGCGGCGACCTGCAGCTGGCCGGCGAGCCCCGAGCGGCTGCCCGGCACGACGACCGACTCGCCGGCCAGGGCCCGCCGCCGTTCGTCGTCGGTGACGAGCGCGGTGAGCCGGTCGGCGGTCACCGAGCCGCTGACGACCCGGCCCTGCGCGTCGAGCACCTGCAGCACCTGGGCGCCCGACACCGGCACCGGGTCGGGCACGCGCCCGGCGTCGACGAGCAGGGCCACCTGCTCGGCACTCGCCCGCGCCGCCGACTCGACCGACCGCGAGAGCGACCCGGCGAGCA
>JAEWFB010000268.1 GCA_023389095.1 Actinomycetes bacterium | reverse complement strand
CGCTCGCCGTCGTCTCCCCGAACGTCGACCTGCGCGAGGAGTTCGCGTGGTTCGAGACCAAGCCGCTCTTCGGCTGGAAGGTCCTCGTGCCGCGCACCCAGGCCCAGGCCGGCCCGATGGTCGACCGCCTCGCCGGCTACGGCGCCACGGCCGACGTCGTGCCGACGATCTCCGTCGAGCCGCCGCGCACCCCGCAGCAGATGGAGAAGGCCGTCAAGGGCCTGGTCACCGGGCGCTACGAGTGGATCGGCTTCACGTCGGTCAACGCCGTGCGCGCCGTCCGCGAGCGCTTCGAGGAGTTCGGCCTCGACGCGCGGGCGTTCGCCGGTCTCAAGGTCGCCGCCGTCGGTGGCGTCACCGCAGAAGCGCTGCGCGAGTGGGGCATCAACCCCGACCTCGTGCCCACCGAGGAGCAGTCGGCCGCCGGCCTGCTCGAGGTGTGGCCCGAGTTCGACGAGGTGCTCGACCCGATCAACCGGGTCCTGCTGCCGCGTGCCGACATCGCCACCGAGACCCTCGTGGCCGGCCTGCGCGACATGGGCTGGGAGGTCGACGACGTCACCGCCTACCGCACGGTCCGCGCGGCCCCGCCGGCCGCGTCGATCCGCGACGCCATCAAGGGCGGCGACTACGACGCGGTGCTCTTCACGTCGAGCTCGACGGTGCGCAACCTCGTCGGCATCGCCGGAAAGCCCCACGCCGCAACGGTGGTCGCGTGCATCGGGCCGGCCACGGCCAAGACCGCCCAGGAGCACGGCTTGCGCGTCGACGTCCTCGCGCAGGAGGCCTCGGCCCTCGCGCTCGTCGACGCACTGGCCGGCCACGGCGTCGGGCTGCAGGTCGCGGCCCGCGAGGCCGGCCAGCCGGTGCAGCGCCCGAGCGACAAGCGTCCGGCTTCGCGCCGCCGCGCCCGCTGAGGAGCGTCGGTGATCGAGCGTCCCCGTCGCCTGCGGCAGAACCCGGTGCTGCGGTCCCTCGTGGCCGAGACCCGGGTGCACCCGCGTGACCTCGTGCTTCCCGTCTTCGTCGCCGAGGGCCTGAGTGAGCCCCGTCCGATCGACAGCATGCCGGGCGTCCAGCAGCACACCCTCGAGAGCGTCGTCGACGTGGCGCGACGCTGCGTGGCCGCCGGCGTCGGCGGGATCATGCTCTTCGGCGTCCCGGAGACCAAGGACGCCACCGGGTCCGGCGGCATCGCCCCCGAGGGCATCCTCAACCTCGCGCTCCGCGCCGTGCGCGACGCCGTGGGCGACGACCTCGTGATCATGGCCGACACGTGCCTCGACGAGTTCACCGACCACGGTCACTGCGGCGTGCTCGACGAGCAGGGTCGTGTCGACAACGACGCGACCAACGAGCTCTACGCCGAGATGGCCGTGGCGCAGGCGCGTGCGGGTGCCCACGTCGTCGCCCCGTCCGGGATGATGGACGGCCAGGTCGCCGTCATCCGCGACGCGCTCGACGCCGAGGGCCGCACCGACACCGTCATCCTCGCCTACAGCGCGAAGTACGCCTCGGCCTTCTTCGGGCCGTTCCGCGAGGCCGTGCAGTCGAGCCTGCAGGGCGACCGCCGCACCTACCAGCAGGACCCCGCGAACATCGTCGAGTCGCTGCGCGAGATCGACCTCGACATCGCCGAGGGCGCCGACATGGTCATGGTCAAGCCGGCCATGAGCTACCTCGACGTCGTCGCCGCCGCGGCCGAGCGCTCGTCGGTGCCGGTCGCCGCCTACCAGGTGTCGGGGGAGTACTCGATGATCCACGCGGCCGCCGCGAACGGCTGGATCGACCTGCGGGCCACCGCTCTCGAGTCGCTCACCTCGATCCGGCGCGCGGGCGCGCAGGTCATCCTCACGTATTTCGCCCTCGACGCCGCCGACTGGCTCGCCTGACGCCTTACGATCAGGGGGCGCAGGAGGTGCACATGGCCGGTGGTTCAGGGGACGACGGCGTGAGGTGGCTCGACGACGGCGAGCAGCGTTCGTGGCGAGCGGTGCTGCGCGGGACGCGCCTGCTCGAGCGGGCGCTCGACGACGCCCTCGCCCACGCCGGCATCGCGCTCAGCGAGTACGAGATCATCTCGATGCTCTCCGAGAGCCCGCAGCACCGCCTGCGGATGTCCGAGCTGGCCTCGATGGTCGTGCAGTCGCGCAGCCGGCTGACCCACACGGCCAAGCGCCTCGAGGAGCGCGGCTGGGTCGCGCGGGAGTCGTGCCTGGAGGACAAGCGCGGCGTCGA
Source organism: Actinomycetes bacterium (assembly GCA_023389095.1). Lineage (GTDB taxonomy): Bacteria > Actinomycetota > Actinomycetes > Actinomycetales > Dermatophilaceae > Monashia. The sequence goes on along the minus strand of JAEWFB010000268.1, from coordinate 1,384 downwards.
GCTCGTGCTGACCCAGGGCGGCCTCGACGCGGTGCAGGACATCTCGAGGGTCCACGTGCAGAGCGTGCGCGACAACCTCGTCGACATCATGACGCGCGAGCAGTTCCAGGCCATCGGCGACGCCATGGCCATCGTCCGCGACCACCTCGACCCCGAGGGCGCGAGCGGCCGCTGACCGGCGGCATCGTGGCGGTTGCGACAATGGGCGCATGAGCCCCCAGCCCACGACCGCGCCCGACACGACCGACGCCCCCGCCTCGGCGGCCCTCCTCGAGCGGGCCGGACGCGTCATCCCCGGCGGCGTCAACTCCCCGGTGCGCGCCTTCCGCGCCGTCGGCGGCACCCCGCGCTTCATGCGCAGCGGCCAGGGCGCGTGGCTCACCGACGTGGACGGCAAGAAGTACGTCGACCTCATCTGCTCCTGGGGCCCGATGATCCTCGGCCACGCGCACCCCGACGTGCTACGGGCCGTGAACGAGGCTGCGGTGCAAGGCTTCTCGTTCGGGACGCCGTCGGAGAACGAGGTGCTCCTCGCGGAGGAGATCGTGGCGCGGATGGAGCCGGTCGAGCAGGTGCGTCTCGTCAACTCCGGGACCGAGGCGACGATGTCGGCGATCCGCCTGGCCCGTGGCTTCACCGGCCGCGACGTCGTCGTGAAGTTCGCCGGCTGTTACCACGGCCACGTCGACGCGCTGCTCGCCTCGGCGGGCTCCGGCGTCGCGACGTTCGCGCTGCCCGACTCTGCCGGCGTGCCGCGCTCGAGCGCCGGCGAGACGATCGTGCTGCCCTACAACGACGTCGCCGCCCTCGAGGCCGCCTTCGCCGAGCGGGGCGAGCAGATCGCGGCGGTCATCACCGAGGCCGCGCCCGGCAACATGGGCGTCGTGCCGCCGGCCCCCGGCTTCACCGAGGCCCTGCGACGGGTCACGAAGGCCCACGGCGCCCTGCTCGTGTCCGACGAGGTCATGACCGGCTTCCGGGCATCGGCCTCGGGCTACCACGGCTGCGAGGAGCACCCGTCGGGCCCCGCCGACCTCTACACGTTCGGCAAGGTCATGGGCGGCGGGTTCCCGACCGCGGCCTTCGGCGGTCGGGCCGACGTCATGGCGCTGCTCGCGCCGCAGGGGCCGGTCTACCAGGCCGGGACGCTCTCCGGGAACCCGGTCGCCTCGGCCGCCGGCCTCGCGACGCTGCGCGGCTGCACGCCCGCGGTGTACGAGCGCCTCGGGGTCGTGGCCCACACCATCGCCGACGCCGTCAGCGCCGAGCTGTCCGCCGCCTCGGTGCCGCACACCGTCCAGTGGGCGGGGTCGATGTTCTCGGTGTTCTTCCGCGACGGCGCGGTGAGCAGCTACGACGACGCCAAGGACCAGGACACCGACGC
>JAEWFB010000204.1 GCA_023389095.1 Actinomycetes bacterium | reverse complement strand
ACGGCCGACGGCGCGACCGCGACGTCACCGGAGCCGCCCGCGGGAGCCTCGTCGGACGGCTGTCCGGCCCGACCGGCGCACGGCCGTCGTCCGAGGCGCCCGCCTCCGGGCCCGGACGCCGCGAAGGAGCCCGGCTGCCCGAGGGAGTGCGCCAGGCCGCGACCGACTACGTCCTCGAGTCGGTCCGCAAGCGCCTCGAGCGCTGAGCGCGACCCGCGCCGTCCACACCCCCTGCCACGGCGGGCCACCCGTCCACAGCCGGCGCCGGCCGTGCTGCCGCTCCCGGCCGGACACAGGCAGCCTGCGGGCATGCCCACGATCTCGAAGGTCTCTCTCTCCGGTCCAGCCGAGCTGCTGACCGTCCTGCCCTTCCACCTCGGGTTCCGGCCCACCCACAGTGTCGTCGTCGCCTGCCTGCACGGGCCGCGCCTCGGGCTGGTCGCGCGGCTCGACGTCCCCGAGCCCGCGGATGCGCACCGGGCCGCTGCCCAGACGGTGCCGACCCTCGTGGACCAGCGCCCGACGTCCGTCCTGCTCGTCGGCTTCGCCGACGGGCCCGACACGCCCGCCGACCCGCGGCCCCTGCTCGACGCGCTGCGGGACGGTCTCGAGGACGCGGGAGTCCCGGTCGGCGAACGACTGGTCGTCCGGAACGGGCGGTGGTTCGGTCTCGACTGCGGCTGCTGCCCGCCACCCGGCCGGCCGCTGCCCGAGGCCGCCGACGTGCCCGCCGTCGCGGAGTACGTCGCGACGGGCCGGGCCGTCCTCGGCAGCCGTGACGCGCTGGCCCGGCTCGTCGAGCCCGTGTCGCCCGACGACCCCCGCCACGAGCCGCGGCTGGTCGCGGTCGAGGAGTGGGCGCAGCGCCGGGCCCGCGGCCTGCTCCTCGACGAGTCCCTCGAGGCCTGGGTCCGGCTCGTGCGGTACGGGCTCGACGCCGAGCCGTCACCCCGGACCGTCGCGGCGCTCGTCGGCCCCCTCGTCGACACGCAGGTGCGCGACCTGCTCGTGTCGTGGCTGTGCCGGGGCTTCCCCGGCGACCACGTGCCGGGCGAGCTCTCCGCCCGTCTCGGTCGGGCCCTCGAGTCCGTCGACGGCCCGGAGACGGACGCCGACACCGAACCCGAGCCGGAGCTCGAGACGGAGCTCGAGCCGGAGCGGCTCGTCCTCGCCCGCCTGGAGCAGCTGTGCCGTGCCGCCCCCGAGGCCTGCGCCGCGCCCGTGCTGGGCGTGACGGCGGCCTATGCCTGGTGGACCGGCGACGGGGCCCGGGGGTCGGTCGCGGCCGACCGCGCCCTGCTCGTCGACCCGGAGCACGGCCTCGCCCTGCTCGTCCGGGAGGCGCTGGGACGCGGCATGCGTCCGCCCCGATGCGCCTGACGGGGTGCCGGACGGCGCCGTGGGACCTGGTGTCGGACGCCCACCGACGCCGACCGACGCTGCCCGACGCGCCGGTCCAGCCCGTGGACCGGCGCGAGGTGGGGGCCCGCCGTGTCCCGTATGGTGGGCCTCAGGTCATGAGCGCCAGCGACAAGCCCCGGCTCGCTGGCCGGCAACCCTCCTTCGCGGTGGGGTGCCCCGGGTGAGGACCAGGCCGCACCGGCACGGGACTGCGGCAAGCGCGAACACGCAAGGAGCTCTCCGCATGACTGTGACCCATCGGCCCGGTCAGGTCACGCGCCGACCGTACCGTCACGCGCAGGACCACGACGGGGCGGGCGACCGGGCGGACGACCGCGCTGAGGACCGTCGCGGCGACGGCGTGTGGCGCCAGGGCGACCCCGTCGGCCGTCGGCAGTTCGCCGACCTCGGCGCCCTCGAGCTCGAGCGCGGGGGAGTGCTGCCCGAGGTCCGGGTCGCCTACGAGACGTGGGGCCGGCTCAACGAGGCCCGCGACAACGTCGTCCTCGTCGAGCACGCCCTGACCGGCGACAGCCACGTCGTGGGCGAGGCGGGTGACGGGCACCCGTCGCCGGGCTGGTGGAACAGCCTCATCGGGCCCGGACAGGCGGTGGACCCGGAGGAGTGGTTCGTCGTCGCCGCCAACGTCCTCGGCGGCTGCCAGGGCAGCACCGGCCCCGCGAGCGCGGCCCCCGACGGTCAGCCGTGGGGCAGCCGCTTCCCGTACGTCACGGTGCGCGACCAGGTCGCCGCCGAACGAGCCCTGCTCACCCGGCTCGGCATCGCCCGCGTCGCCGCCGTCATCGGCGGCTCGATGGGTGGCATGCGTGCCCTCGAGTGGGCGGCCAGCCACCCCGAGGCGGTCGAGCGCTGCGTCGTGCTCGCCTCGACGCCCTACGCCACCGCCGACCAGATCGCCTGGTGCCAGCCGCAGCTGCTCGCCATCCGCACCGACCCGCACTTCGCCGGCGGCGACTACTACGACTCCACTCTCCGGCCCGACACCGGTCTCGGGCTGGCGCGGCGCATCGCCCACGTCACCTACCGCACCGAGGCCGAGCTCGGGGAACGGTTCGGCCGCGAGGCCCAGCTCGGCGAAGATCCGTTCAGCCTCGATGAGCGTGCCGCCGGCAGAGGCCGGTTCGCCGTCGAGTCCTACCTCGACCACCACGCCGGCAAGCTCGCCCGACGCTTCGACGCCAACTCCTACGTCGTGCTCACCGAGGCGATGAACTCCCACGACGTCGGCCGCGACCGTGGGGGACTCGAGGCGGCTCTCGCCCGGGTCACGGCCGACTGCACCGTCGTGTCCGTCGACACCGACCGGCTCTACCCGCCCCGGCTGTCCGACGAGCTGTACGCCGCGCTGCCGACGGCCACCCGCGTCTCGATCACCTCGGCCTACGGCCACGACGGCTTCCTCATCGAGGAGGCGCAGGTCGGCGCGGTCGTGCGCGACGCGCTGGCCCGCCGACGGGGTCGCTGACGGGCTCGCTGACACCGTCCGCTCGTGCCGATGCCGCGCGGACCCATTTCGGGTACGGTGCGTCCACCGGTTGTTGCCGTACCAAGGAGGTCCGGGAAGTGGCCATCGTCGTCGGATACGTCGCCACCAAGGAGGGACGCGCGGCGCTCAAGCGAGCCGCCGAGGAGTGCGTCCTCCGGGGCACCAAGCTCGTCGTC
>JAEWFB010000142.1 GCA_023389095.1 Actinomycetes bacterium | reverse complement strand
GTCGGGTAGAACGGCGGGAGCGAGCGCTGCAGGAACCCGGCGTAGCGCGCCGTCATCATCCGCGAGTCGAGGAACGCGACGACACCTCGGTCGTCGGAGCGCCGCACGAGGCGCCCGGCCCCCTGGGCGAGGCGCAGCGCGGCGTGGGTGGCCGAGACGGCCATGAAGCCGTTGCCACCCATCCGGGCGATCGCCTGCGACCGCGCCGACGCGAGCGGGTCGTCGGGTCGCGGGAACGGGATGCGGTCGATGATGACGAGCTGGCACGACGAGCCCGGCACGTCGACGCCCTGCCACAGCGTCAGCGTTCCGAAGAGGCACGTGCGCGGGCTGCGCGCGAACTGCCGCACGAGCGTCGTGATCTGGTCCTCGCCCTGGCACAGTACGGGGAAGTCGTCGCCGAGCCGGGCCCGCATCACCTCGGCCGCGTTCTGCGCGGCACGCGTCGAGGAGAACAGGCCCAGCGTGCGCCCGCCCGCGGCGCGGATCAGCTCCTCGATCTCGTCGAGGGTGGCATCGCTCGTGCCGTCGCGCCCGGGCGGCGGCAGGTGCGTGGCGACGTAGGCGATCGCCTGCTTCGGGTAGTCGAACGGGCTGCCGACGTCGAGCCCCTGCCAGGGGGGCGCACCGTCGCCGCGCAGGCCGATGGTGCCGGCGACGGCGTCGAAGGTGCCGCCGAGCTCGAGCGTCGCGGAGGTGAGCACGACCGTGCGCGCCTCGAACACCTTGTCGCGCACGAGCATCGCGACGCTCATCGGGGCGACCCGCAGCACGGGCCCCCGACGCGGGTCCTGGGACAGCCACACGACGTCGAGCTCACGCTCCTCGAGGATGCGCTCGGCGTTCTCGTGCACCTCGTCGTCGGCGGCCCGGGCCACCTGGCGCGCGCCGTCGACCTCGGTGCCGGGCGGTGGCTTGAGGTCGCTCTGCACCTGGCGGGCGGTGTCGCGCACCCGGGCCAGGGCCAGCCCCACGGCGTCGGGCACCCCGAGCATCCGGCCCTCCTCGACGCGCTCGAGGGAGGCCGCGAGCAGCTCGCCGGCCTCGGTGAGGGCGTCGGTGCTGTCGGACATCCGGCCGGCGCGCTTGGCGGCGGCGCCGACCATGGCACCGGTGAGCTCGTCGGTGACGGTGGCCGTGACGCGGTCGACGAGCTCGTGGGCCTCGTCGACGACGAGGACGTCGTGCTCGGGAAGCATCTGGCGGCCCTCGAACGAGTCGATGGCCATGAACGAGTGGTTGGTGACGATGACGTCGACGTCCTTGGCGGCCTCGCGGGCCCGCTCGACGAAGCACTCGGCGACGAACGGGCACTTGCCGCCGAGGCACTCGTGCGCCGACACCGACACCTGGCGCCAGGCCCGCTCGGAGACGCCGGGGACGAGCTCGTCGCGGTCGCCGGACTCGGTGTGGCCGGCCCACTCGCGCAGCCGCACGACCTCGGCGCCGAGCCGGCCGGCGGTGGCGTCGACCTGCGACACCGACAGCAGGCCGTCCTCGTCGTCGGGGAAGCCGCCCTCGAGCTTGTTGAGGCACACGTAGTTGCGCCGGCCCTTGACGAGCGCGTACGTCGGGCGCCGGCCGAGCACCGGGGCGAGCGCCTCGGCGACGCGGGGCATGTCGCGGTCGACGATCTGGGCCTGGAGGGCGAGGGTGGCGGTGGCGACGACGGCCGGCTTGCCGCTGTCGAACGCGTGGGCGACGGCGGGCACGAGGTAGGCCAGCGACTTGCCGGTGCCGGTGCCGGCCTGGACGAGGAGGTGCTCGCCCTTGTCGACGGCGTCGGTGACCGCCCGCGCCATGGCGAGCTGCCCGGGCCGCTCGGTACCACCGACCTTCGACACCGCGGCGTGGAGGAGGTCGTCGATCGCAGGTCGAGGGGCCACCGACCCACCCTATGGGGCGGCACCGACGACGCGTCGAGGCCGTCCCCAACCGCCCCGTCCGCGCGCACCGCCCCGACGGGATCCCGTGCCACGGCCGGTGCCACGGCCCGTGCTGGTGACCTTGGAGGCAATGCGGCGCCGGTCGCCTCGGGAAGGAGTTTGATCGAGGTATGACCACGAGCCAGCCCACCGACCTCGACATCGCGCGCGCAGCGACCCTGCGCCCGATGGTCGAGGTGGCCGCCGACCTCGGCATCGCCGAGGACCACCTCGTGCCGTACGGCCGCGACGTCGCCAAGGTCGACCTCGCCGTCCTCGACACCCCCGCCCCTGCGCGTCGGGCGACGTACGTCGTCGTCACGGCGATGACCCCGACGCCGCTCGGCGAGGGCAAGACGACGACGTCGGTCGGGCTGGCCCAGGCCCTCCGACGCCTCGGCACGAGCGCCGTCGTGACGCTGCGCCAGCCCTCGATGGGGCCGACGTTCGGCATCAAGGGCGGCGCGGCCGGCGGCGGCTACAGCCAGGTGGTCCCGATGGACCGGCTCAACCTGCACCTGACCGGCGACTTCCATGCCGTGACGGCGGCGCACAACCTGCTCGCCGCGATGGTCGACAACCACCTGCACCACGGCAACACGCTCGGGATCGACCCGCGCAGCATCACGTGGCGTCGCGTGATCGACGTCAACGACCGCGCCCTGCGCAACGTCGTCGTCGGCCTCGGCGCCCGCGAGGACGGCGTCCCGCGCGAGACCGGGTTCGACATCACGGCCGCGAGCGAGGTCATGGTGCTGCTCACCCTCGCGACGTCGCTGCAGGACCTGCGCGAGCGCCTCGGCCGCATCGTCGTCGGCTACACCGTCGAGGGCAAGGGGGTCACGGCCGAGGACCTCGGCGCGGCCGGCGCGATGGCGGTGATCCTGCGCGACGCGCTGCAGCCCAACCTGCTCCAGACCCTCGAAGGCGGTCCGGCCCTCGTGCACTGCGGACCGTTCGGCAACATCGCCACGGGCACCTCGTCGGTGGTCGCGGACCTCGTCGCACTGCGAGGCGCCGACGTCGTCGTCACCGAGGCCGGGTTCGGCGCCGACATGGGCGCCGAGCGCTTCTTCGACGTCAAGTGCCGGGTGGCGGGGCTCTCGCCCGACGCGGCCGTCGTCGTCGCGACGGTGCGGGCGCTCAAGGCGCACTCGGGACGGTGGCGCATCCGGGCCGGGCGGCCGCTGCCCGACGACCTCCTCGACGAGGACCCGGCCGCCGTCGAGGCGGGCCTGTCCAACCTGCGCGCCCACGTCGACATCGTCCGGCGCTTCGGGGTGACACCGGTGGTGGCCGTCAACGCGTTCCCCACCGACCACGACTCCGAGCACGACGTCGTCCGCGGGTTCTGCGACGAGCTCGGGGTGCGCTGCGCCGTGACACGTCACGTGGCACAGGGCGGCGCCGGGGCGGAGGACCTGGCCCGGCTGGTCCTCGACGCGGCCGCCGAGCCGGGAGAGTTCCGGCTCCTCTACCCGCTCGACCTGCCCCTCACGGACAAGATCGAGACGGTGGCGCGCGAGGTGTACGGCGCCGGGGGCATCGACGTGTCGCCGGGTGCCGCTCGGGCGCTGCGCGACTACGAGCGCCTCGGCTTCGGCGACCTGCCCGTCGTCATCGCCAAGACCCACCTGTCGATCTCCTCCGACCCGACCCTGCTCGGGGCGCCGACGGAGTGGCGGATGCCGGTCCGCGAGGTGCGGGCGGCGGTGGGTGCCGGCTACGTGTACGCGATCTGTGGTGACATGCGCACCATGCCGGGGCTGCCGAGCTCGCCGAATGCGGAGCGCATCGACCTCGCCGAGGACGGCAGCATCGTCGGCCTGTCCTGACACCCTCCGACGCCGGAGGGCCTCAGGTGAGCGGGGTGCCGTCGAGGCGTCGGGCCATGGCGACGTCGTCGCGGTAGTCGGTGTCGGACAGCCGCAGCCCGCGCGGGACCCGCCCGACCTCGGTCCAGCCCGCGCTGGCATAGAACTCGCCGAGACCCAGCCCGCCGCGGTACTCGAGCCTGAGCAGCTCGACGGCGGGCAACGAGTGCCGGGCGATGCCGACCATGCCGCCGAGCAGGATCCTGCCGAGGTTGCGGCCCTGCGCCGCGGGGTCGACCATGAGCCGCTTGAGCCCGGCGAGGTGCTCGTGGGGGAAGCCGCGCGAGTGCTCCCAGAAGCCGAGTCCGCGCAGCGTGCCGTCGGGGTCACGCAGGGTGCACAGCACCGACGCTCCGGCGACGACGTCGGCGAGGTGCCGGTCGAGGGCGGCGGCGACCGCGCGGCGCGGGGCCCCGGGAAGGAACCCGACCGAGCCACCGGCGTCGTTGACCCGCATCCAGAGCTCGACGAGGGCGTCCGTCAGCTCCGCACCGACGCCGGCCGGGTCGACGGCCGCGACGACGGGAGCCTCGAAGTACAGCATCGGCTCGGCGTCCGGCGGGTCGTCGCGGTCCCGCCGGGTGCCGGTCTGCACGAGGCCGGCAGCGGTGGCGGTCGCCAGGGACGCGTCGTTGACGCGGTCGACCATCGCGGTGACGCGCTCGGACCGGTGCTCGATGCCCCAGGCGACGATGGCGCGCGAGATCTCACGTCCGAGGCCCTGACCGAGCCGGTCGTGCGCGAGCCGGTAGTAGAGGTTGAGCTCGGTGTCGTCGGAGTCCTTGACGCGCAGTCCCGCCCAGCCGACCACCTCGCGCGTCGAACGGTCGACGACGGCCGCGTACCCGACGCCGTCCGCCTCCCACGACCCGAGGTCGCCCTCGAGCCGCTCGCGGCAGCGCTCCGGGCTCGGCATCGTGTGCGGGGCGTGGGCGTACGTGCGCGGGTCGGAGTGCAGCCGCCGGTAGTCGTCGAGGTCACCCTCGGCCGGTCGTCGCAGCTCGAGGCGACGCGTCTCGAGCCACGCGTCGCCCGGACGACCCGGAAAGGGTGGCTGCACCAGCGTCGGAACCGCTGCGGGCGAGGCGCCCGCGGTCACCGCGACGCTGCCGGTCGCTCGGGCGCCCGCGTGTCGCACACCGCCAGCGGGGCGCCGTCGCAGCACGGCTCGATGTAGAGGCACTTCGGGCAGCGGTTGTGCGCCTGCTCGGCGTACATCTGGGCGCCGCATTACGGGCACGGGATCTCGAGGGCCATGTCCACCATCCTCACCGACACCACCGACGCTGCCGAAGCGGCTCGCCGCCGTGCGGCACTCCGCCGCACGGGCACGCCGTGGTCGCTCAGCTGGCGACCACGACGTACTCGGACAGCTCCGCCTCGAGGTCGGGGGTCACCTTGGCGCGCACGCGGGTGCCCTCGGCGACGTGCTCGCTCTCGAGGATCTCGGCCCGCTCGTGGATCCGCGAGACGAGGTCGCCGCGGTCGTAGGGCACGAGCACCTCGAGCTCGATGTCGGGCTTGGGCAGCTCACGGGCGATGAGATCGCGCAGCTCGGCCAGGCCGGCGCCGGTGCGGGCCGACACGGTGATGCAGTGCTTCTCGTGGCGGCGCAGGCGGTCGAGCACCTCGGGGTCGGCGATGTCGGCCTTGTTGACGACGATGACCTCCTTGACCTGGTCACCGCCGACGTCGGCGAACACGCCGCGGACGGCGCTGATCTGGCCCTCGGGGTCGGGGTGCGAGCCGTCGACGACGTGCAGCAGCAGGTCGGCGTCGGCCACCTCCTCCAGCGTGGACCGGAAGGCCTCGACGAGCTGGTGCGGCAGGCTGCGCACGAACCCGACGGTGTCGGCGAGCGTGTAGAGGCGGCCGTCCTCGGTCTCGGCGCGACGGACGGTCGGGTCGAGGGTGGCGAACAGCTGGTTCTCGACGAGCACGCCCGCGCCGGTGAGCCGGTTGAGCAGCGAGCTCTTGCCCGCGTTGGTGTAGCCGGCGATGGCCACCGACGGGACGCCGCCCACGCGTCGGGAGTGCCGGCGCGTGTCGCGGCTGGTCTTCATGCCCTTGATGTCGCGGCGCAGCTTGGCGATCTTCGTGTTGATGCGGCGGCGGTCGAGCTCGATCTTCGTCTCACCGGGGCCACGCGAGCCGATGCCCTCACCGCCGGCGACGCGGCCACCGGCCTGGCGGGACATCGACTCACCCCACCCACGCAGTCGCGGCAGGAGGTACTGCAGCTGGGCCAGCTCGACCTGGGCCCGGCCCTCGCGGCTCTTCGCGTGCTGGGCGAAGATGTCGAGGATGAGGGCGGTGCGGTCGATGACCTTGACCTTGACGACGTCCTCGAGGGCACGCCGCTGGCCGGGCGCGAGCTCACCGTCGCAGATGACGGTGTCGGCGCCCTCCGCCACGACGATGTCGCGCAGCTCGAGGGCCTTGCCCTTGCCGAGGTAGGTGGCGGGGTCGGGCCGCTGGCGGCGCTGGAGCACGCCCTCGAGCACCGTCGACCCGGCGGTCTCGGCGAGGGCGGCGAGCTCGCGGATGGAGTTCTCGGCGTCCTCGCTCGTGCCCTCGGTCCAGACGCCGGCGAGCACGACGCGCTCGAGGCGCAGCTGCCGGTACTCGACCTCGGTGACGTCCTCGAGCTCGGTGGACAGGCCCGCCACGCGGCGGAGCGCGGCACGCTCCTCGCGGTCGAGCTGGTCGCCGTCGTAGAGCGGCAGTCGGTCGTCGGTGTGGTCGTCGAGCTCGGCGGCCAGGGCCTCGGCGCGGGTCGCGAAGAGGTCGGTGTCGCGACCGTGCTGGTTCGTGTGGTTCGTCGTCATGTTCTCCCTAGGTTCCCATCCCCTGAACGCCACGAGCCACTCGTTTGTGCCCGAGGGCGCCTCCCGGCGCGTCGGCCCCGAGGCGGTACAGGCCGATACGGTGACCGTGATGAGCGAGCCGAACGACCACTACTTCAGCGCCGAGCCCGCCTCCCCGGAGGAGCTGCGGACCATCGACGTCAGGCTGGAGGGCACCTCCTACCGGCTCACGACCGCACGCGGCGTCTACTCCCCCGAACGCCTCGACCCCGGCACGGCGGTCCTGCTGTCGGGAGTGCCCGCCCCCAGCCCGTCGGGAGCGCTGCTCGACATCGGCTGCGGCTGGGGCCCGATCAGCCTGACGA
>JAEWFB010000624.1 GCA_023389095.1 Actinomycetes bacterium | reverse complement strand
CCCACGCGACGCTGTAGCGGTGGGTGCGATCGGCGTCCTCGAGCGCGTGGATGGTCTCGTCGAGCGAGTCCGTCCTCCGGGTGTCCACGACGACGTGGCCCGAGCTCACCGGCAGCAGCCGCAGGGTCACCTCGACGACGATCCCGCTGAGGCCCATGCCTCCCGGCACGGCCCAGAACAGGGCATCCTCCGGCGTGAGCGTCCGCAGGACCCCGAGCCCGTCGACGAGCCGGAGCGAGACGACGTGCGCCGAGACCGTGCCGTCCCGATGGTGGTTCTTGCCGTGGACGTCCGCCGCGATGGCCCCGCCCAGCGTCACCTGGCGCGTACCGGGCGTCACCGGGACGAACCAGCCGAGCGGCAGCAGGGTCCGGATCAGCCGGTCCAGGGTGACTCCGGCACCGCACGTGACCCGGCCGGTGACCGGGTCGATCGGGCCGATCGCGTCCAGGCGATCCAGCCGGGTGACGAGACCCCCGGCGTTCTGGGCGGCGTCACCGTAGCTGCGCCCGAGACCGCGGGCGACGACGCCGCGACGCGGTCGGCCGGCGACCAGGCGTGCGAGGTCCTCGACCGCGGACGGTGACACCACGTCCGCGACCGTCGGCGCCGTGCCGCCCCACCCCGTGAGGACCCGCCGGGCGGGCGGCTGCTCGTCGACCGATGCCTGCGTCACGTCATCGCCGCCAGCCAGAAGATGACCAGCCACAGCCCGCCCAGCCCCTGGAGCACCCGGTCGCCGGAGACCACGCCCTCGGGCTCCTGGGCGCGGCCACGGTCGACGTCGAGGGCGTAACGCATCATGCCCAGCACCAGCGGGACCACGGACAGCGCCGCATAGGTCGTCTCCACCCGCCTGCTCGTGATGCCGAACGCCCACAGGCAGTACGCCGCGACGGTCACCGCCGCCGCCATCCCGAGCACGAGGCGCAGGTAGCTCTCGGTGTAGCCACTGAGGCTCCTGCGCGTGCCCCGGTCGGGTCCGGAGGTGACGAACTCGGACAGGCGCTTGCCGGTCACGACGAACAGCGACCCGAACCCGGTGACGATGAGGAACCACGGGCTGACCGCGATGGCGGTTGCCGCGCCACCCGCGATGGCGCGCAGGAGGAATCCCGCTGAGACCAGGGCGAGCTCGATCACCGGCTCTCGTTTGAGCCACGTCGTGTAGACGACGGACAGGACGAGGTAGCCGAGGACGACCCACCGCAGCGAGGACGCCGACCAGGCGACGGCCATGGCCGCGACGGCGAGGACGGCACAGAGCGTCACCGCACCGCCTGGCGACACGCGTCCCGACGCGACGGGACGGGAGCACTTCGTGGGGTGGCGGGTGTCGGCCGTGGCGTCGATGACGTCGTTGAAGCAGTAGCCGGCGCTCGCGGCCAGGCACAGCGCGACGAACGCCTGGAGGGTGGCCAGCAGCACCTCGCGGTGCAGCAGGGCTCCGGCGGCCAGGGGCACGGCGGCCACCAGCAGGTTGCGCGACCAGAGCCGTGGCCGCATCAGCTGCAGCAGCGCAAGCGCGCCGGAAGGCCTGCGAGCCGCTGTCGTCGTCGCCATCAGCGCAGGGTGATGTAGAAGAAGTCGCGTTGGTCCGGCGACAGGTAGCGACGGGTGGCGTCCGTCATCGTGGGCAGGAGGTTCTGCGCGGTCAGGCCGCCGCTCCCGCTCGGTAGCCAGCGGGCGAAGGCCACCATCCCGGGATGCATGTCGAGCTCGACCGCACGGACCGCGTGCGCGTCGACGAGCGCGTCCACCAGCACCTGCAGGGTCATGTGGTTGCCGGCCGCGTAGACGAGGTTGCCCTGCGCGTCCACACCCAGGCCGGAGCGCCAGGTGTACTGCCGCTGGTTCGCGGTCACGCCCCACGGTCCGCTGGCGTCGGCGATGCCGGGCGCCGGCGCCCCACCCACGACCACGAGGTGCAGGTTCTGGCGTACGGCCAGAACGTTCGGCGACATGGACACGTCCTGTCCCCACGCCCCGATCGTGGCCCGGCCGGTTCGGTCGATGACGACGGAACCCGCGCCCTGCTGCAACGGTCTCGAGTAGCGGCCATCCTCGTAGAAGCCGCCGAGCAGGTCCCTGAACCGCCATCCGGAGTTGAAGGTCGCCACCAGCTGCGGCACATCACCCGGCGCCACCCGCGCATCCCCCGGCCACGCAGGTCCACCGGGCTGGGTCGTCCCCGCAACCAGGTGGGTGACGGTGTCGGACGCCCTGATCCACGCGAGGCCGGCGACGACGCTGGCGTGCGCCGGGTCGGGTTGCACGAACGTCGTGTACATCGAGGGCACGCCACGTGCATCGGGGCGACCTGGGACCCACCGGCCTTCGCCGGATGCCGCCCGAGCCCCCGCCGCGATCGTGACCGGCCCCGGAGCCGCAAGCTCCGCGTGCGAGGACCGTGCCTGTGACGACGAGGCAGAACCCGGCACCGTCCGGGTGCCGCCCGGACCGGGTGTCGGTGCCGTCAGGGTCGGAACATCGGACGCCGCGGGCGGTGTGTCGGCCGGCGGGCTGCGGAACCACCAGTTCTCGACCGCGTCGACGACCCCGCCGCCACCATTGTCACGAATCCACTCCACGGTCTTGACCGTCCACGACCCCTCGCCAGGCGCGGTGAGGGCCAGCGCGTACGAGGTGCCGATCGCTGCCAGCGCGACAAGCGCCATGACGAGCGCGGCGCGCTTGACCAGACGCCGCCGGCGGGAGACCGGACGACCGTCGTGGCGGTTCCGGCGGCTCA
>JAEWFB010000586.1 GCA_023389095.1 Actinomycetes bacterium | reverse complement strand
CGAGCCGCGCGGAGGAGTCGAGGGCGTACCCGAGGCGCTCGGCGGCCTGCTCGAGCTCCGGACCCATCGCCCTGGCCGCCTGGGCGAGATCCCGACGCAGTGCGTCGACGTGCTCCGTGATGTCCATACGCATCACTATGACACCACTGTGGTGTCACGTCAACACCATGACACCACTATGTGGCGTCACCGGGTCGGCCACGCACGGAACTCCCCACGAAACGGGTACGTCCGGGGCGTCGACGGGACGCAGAATGGTCCCCGACCGCGGCTCCTCCCCTCGGGCCGCGCACCCCTCACGAAAGGGTGCCGATGCGCAGCCTCGCCACCTCCGAGCACCCCACCGTCCGGGCGGTGTCGGCGTTCATCGGCACCGTGTCCTCCGGCGGACGCGCCCGACAGTTCTCCCGGGTCATGCGACGCATGGGGGCAGCCCCCGCCTCGATCGTCCCGCGGGTGCAGGACTCGCCCAACTTCCGCGACGGACGCTTCCAGTCGGCCGAGCCATCGCTGCGTCCGCGCGTCAAGGCCCAGACGAGCGCCCTGCTCGCCGCGGTGCGTGTGCACCAGCGCGGACGACCCGTCGGCACGGTGCCGATCGTCGCGGCGCAGCACCCGGAGCGACCCGGCGACCTCGCCGTCACATGGTACGGCCACGCGACGAGCGTCCTCGAGGTCGACGGCGTCCGCTTCCTCATCGACCCCGTCTTCGGCGAGCGCGTCTCCCCCGTCCTGCGCACCGGCCCCAAGCGCCTGCACCCGGTGCCCGGGCAGATCGAGGACCTCCCGCCCATCGACGCCGTGCTGCTCAGCCACGACCACTACGACCACCTCGACGAGCCGTCCATCGCCCGGCTCGAGCGCAGCCACCGCCCGCACTACGTCGTGCCCCTCGGGGTCGACGCCCACCTGCTCGCCTGGGGGGTCGATGAGGACCGCGTCACCGCCCTCGACTGGCGCGGGTCCACCGACGTCGGCACCGTCCACGTCACGTGCACCGAGGCCCGGCACAACTCCGGTCGGGGTTTCATCGACTCCCAGACGCTCTGGGCCGGATGGGCCCTGCGCGGCCCGCGCCACTCGGCGTACTTCTCCGGCGACTCGGGCACCTCGAAGCGCTTCGCCGCCATCGGCGCCGACCTCGGCCCCTTCGACCTGACCCTCATGCCCGTCGGCGCCTACGACCCGTACTGGCCCGACATCCACATGGACCCCGAGCAGGCCGTGGCCGCCCATCGCGACGTCAACCGCATCGGCTCCGACGCCGAGGGCGTGACCGCCGACGCCGCCGGCGAGGCCGACGACTTCCTGCCCGAGGAGCACCGGATCGACACCCCCGGCGGCGCGCACGAGGAGGGCGAGCCGTCGTCCGACGGGCACCGCGTCGCCACCGCGGCCCGCCGGTCGGTCTTGGTGCCCGTGCACTGGGCCACCTTCAACCTTGCGATGCACTGGTGGTCCGAGCCGGTGCGCCGCACCCGTGCCGCGGCGGCCGCCGCGGGAGTGCCTGTCGCGTGCCCGCGCGTCGGAGAGCGGGTCGACCTGACGATCGGGGAACCGGACGAGGTGGCCCGTAAGTTCAACGAACAGTGGTGGGAGGAGTGCGCGGCCCCCGAGGACCGCGACTGACGCCCGCCGACCGACCAGCCGGTCCCCCGCGGACCCCGAGAGGACACCCGGTGCAGCTGCCGATCCTGCGACGCATGGGCGCCACGACGAGCACCGTCCGTGCCCGCGTCATCGCCTCCCCCAACTACCGCGACGGCAGGTTCCGGGCCCACGAGCCCGCGCACGTCGTCGCGACGCCGGAGGCCGAGGGGCCGGGCAGCCTGCTCGGCACCATGTGGCGCGAGCGGGGGCGCGGGCGCCCGGCCGGACGCGTCCCCCTCGTGCGGCCACGCCACCCGGCCGAGCCCGCCGAGCTCGCGGTCACCTGGTACGGGCACGCCACCTCGGTCGTCGAGGTCGACGGCGCCCGCTTCCTGCTCGACCCGGTGTTCGGCCGGCGCGCCTCGCCGTCGGCGGTCGTCGGTCCCCAGCGGCTGCACCCGGTGCCCGGCAGCATCGCCGAGCTCCCCCGCCTCGACGCCGTCGTCATCAGCCACGACCACTACGACCACCTCGACGAGCCGTCCATCGTGACGCTCGAGCGGACCCACCGCCCGCACTACGTCGTGCCGCTGGGCGTCGACGAGCACCTGCGCGCCTGGGGTGTGCCGGCCGGGCGGATCACCTCGCTCGACTGGCGCGAGTCGACGGTCGTGGCCGGCATCACCCTGACGTGCACCGAGGCCCGGCACTTCTCCGGGCGCGGCTTCGTCCGCGACCAGACGCTGTGGGCGGCCTGGTCGCTGCGCGGCCCCCGGCACGCCGTGTTCTTCGGCGGCGA
Source organism: Actinomycetes bacterium (assembly GCA_023389095.1). Classification (GTDB taxonomy): domain Bacteria; phylum Actinomycetota; class Actinomycetes; order Actinomycetales; family Dermatophilaceae; genus Monashia. The sequence goes on along the minus strand of JAEWFB010000586.1, from coordinate 2,533 downwards.
CTCCGGCCCGACGCACCGGTACGCCGACATCGGCACCGACCTCGGCCCGTTCGACCTGACGATCATCCCGATCGGCGCGTACAGCATGCACTGGCCCGACATCCACCTCGACCCCGAGCAGGCGGTCTCGGCCCACCTCGACGTCAACCGGGGCGGCACCGAGGCCGTCATGCTGCCGATCCACTGGGCCACCTTCAACCTGGCCCACCACTGGTGGAGCGAGCCGATCCGGTGGGCCCGACGCGTCGCGGCCGACAAGGGCGTGCGGCTCCTGGCGCCCCTGGTCGGTGCGCGCGTCGACCTGTCGGGCGGCGACGTCGACGCCGTCGTGGCCGAGCACCAGGACGCGTGGTGGGAGCCGGCCGCCGGGCCCGACGACCACGACTGACGACACAGTCAGGGTGCGTGGTGCTCCGACGCCGGTGCTGCCGCGGTCAGTGGGAGCGTCGGCTGTGTCGGCTGCCTGTCGGCGACGGCGGGGGCGACCGTCGGCCTCGGGGCGAAGATCCAGCGGCGCATGGCGACGAAGCGCGCCGCGGTGGACAGGACGTTGGCCACGGCGACGACGAGCGTCTGCATCGCGGTGCCGGCCTCCGGGGCCACGGCCCCGAGCACGGCGAGCGCGGCCGTCGTCGCGGCGTAGGTGATGCCGAACACCACGAGGGCCTGGCCGTGGTGGGTGACGAGCCCCCGGCGTCCGGTGACCCCGAAGGTCCACGCCCGGTTCAGCGCCGTGTTGAAGAGCGTCGCGACCACGAGCGCGAGGCCGTTCGCGAGCATCGACCCGACGCCGCCCCGCACCATGGCCGCGAAGAGGCCGAGGTGCAGGGCCGTCGAGACGACCCCCACGCCCGCGAAGCGGACAACCTGCTGGGAGAGGCGGATCCGCGTCGCGGGCATGGGGGTCATGGGAGGTCTCCTGCGTCGGTGCGAGGTGCTGCGAGAGCCGTTACTGGACGGCGGTCGTGCCGGACCCGGCCGAGGAGCCGGACACGGGCTGGGTGAGGTCGTAGAACGTCGAGCCGCCGATCGTGACGCTCGTGAAGTTCTGCTCGACCCACGACGCGATCTGCGAGGACGCGTCGCTGCCGCCGTTCTGGTTGCCGAACCCACGCCCGCCGCCGGCGAAGTAGTGGATCTGGCCGCTCGCGACGTACTGCTGGAACTGCGCGAGCGTCGGGCTCGGGTCGGAGCCGTTGAACCCGCCGATCGCCATGACCGGCAGCTGCGTGCCGAGCTGGAGCCCGGCCGCGGTCTGCGAGCCGACGGCGGCCGCCACCCACGTGTACTTGTCCGCGCTCGCCGACAGGGCCGCGACCACGGCGGTGCTCGGCGTCGAGGAGTCGAGCAGACCGCCCATGCCGCCGCCACCGCCCGGGCCACCCTGCGGGCCACCCTGCTGCGTCGTGCCGTTGCCCTGGGTGGTGCCGCCGGGCAGCTGCTGGCCGCCGAACCGGCCCCGACCGCCGAAGCCGCCACCACCGCCCGGGCCGCCACGGTTCGAGCCCGCCGGGCCGGCCGTGACGATCGAGCCGGTGTGGCCCTGTGCCGTCGTCGAGAGGGTGTAGGCGGCCGGGCCGGCGAGGCTCGCCACGAGCGCTCCGGCCAGGACGAAGGGCACCGCCTTGAGGTGCAGCCACTGCGTCGCCAGCAGGAGCAACGCGGAGGCCAGGCCGATGGCGAGGACCGCGATGCGCAGCCAGTCGCCGTAGGCCGTCGTGCCCGACAGGAGGATGAAGCCCCACACCGACGCCGCGGCGACGGCCACCGCGAGGGCGATCGTGCCGACGGCGCGCCGGCGGTTCTCCCAGGCCTCGACGGCGCCCATGCCGACGATCGCGCCGACCGCGGGGGCCAGGGCGACGGTGTAGTACTCGTGGAAGATGCCGGCCATGAAGCTGAAGACGAGCATCGTCACGACGAGCCAGCCGCCCCACACGAGGTAGGCCGCGCGGCGCAGGTCGGTGCGCGGACGGCGCCCCCGGAGGAACAGGCCGACGCCGAGCAGGACGAGCGCGCTCGGGATGAGCCAGGAGATCTGGTCACCGACACTGCTCGAGAACATCCGGAACAGGCCGGTCTGGCCCCACATGCCGCCACCGGCCGCACCGCCGCCGCCACCGCCGACCGAGCCGGTCTCGTTGCCGCTGAGCCGGCCGAGGCCGTTGTAGCCGAAGGTCAGCTCGAGGAAGGAGTTGGTCTGGCTGCCGCCGATGTAGGGGCGAGCCGACGCGGGGATGAGCTCGACGATCGCGACCCACCAGCCGGCCGACAGCACCATCGCGCCGACCGCCATGAGGGAGTGGACGATCCGCTTGCGCAGGGTCGTCGGGGCCGCGACGAGGTAGGCGAGGCCGAAGAACGGCACGACGAGCAGCACCTGGAGCGTCTTGGTGAGGAAGCCGAGGCCGATGAAGACGCCGACGATCATCATCCACCTGGGCGAGGCCTGGGCGATGGCCTTCATCGTGGCCCACGCGCCGAGCGCCATGAGCAGCGTCAGGAGCGCGTCGGGGTTGTTGAAGGTGAACAT
>JAEWFB010000581.1 GCA_023389095.1 Actinomycetes bacterium | reverse complement strand
GGGTTGGGTTCTGGCGCTGAGGTGGCTGCGGCCTCCGCGCTCGCCTGCGCGGCGCGGGCCAGGTCGCGCGCTGCCTCCAAGTACGCCTGGTGCGTCTCCAGCTGGGCACCGAGGTCGTGGTCCAGCTGCGCGGCCGCCAGTTCGCCCGGCCCGGGGTCGCCTGACACGGTCCGGTCGCCTGATGCGTACCGGTCAAGTGTGTCTGTATAGGCCTGTCGATCAGCCGGCTCCAACTGGGCGAGTTGCTCTCGGACAGTTCCGCCGATCGCTCTGCTGTTGGCGGCTTGGACGTCCTCCGCGGAGTACTTCATCGCATGAGCGGTTGCCTCGGCTGCGTCCTTGAGATCGGAGAAGGCGCCTGGCGCTCCGAAGCCGACGACATCCAGACCGAACTTGCCCCATGCAGTCGCGGCCCTTCCGAAGGGACTGCTTATCGTCCGTGTCATGGACTCGAAGAAGCTCATGGGATGCGGGCTTTCGCGAGATGGCCGGCTCCACTGGTGAGCACGCCGGTGAGGTCGTGGACCAGCCCGCGCCAGACCACGTCCTCGTTGAGCTCCAGGCTCGCTGCGACACCTCGTACGCCCGCCCCCAAGGCAAGGGGGGCGTCATACTCGAGCACCGCCGCAGTAACCGGGTCGATCACCACTGCACGGCCATTCGGAAGCCGGAGCAGGACGCTCCTGCCATCCGAAGCCAGCGCAGCATCCGCGGTCACACGGACGGTCAGCGGCACGAGGACCTCGCGCACGCCCTTCTCATCGTTTGCGGGAAAGCCCACCAGGGTGCCCGCCGCGACCAGCGCGTCGAGGTCCTCGGGGCTCCCCTCCGACTCGCCGATCGCGCGCACGGCATCCGACCGGCTTCGCAGGATCTCGAAGTAGCGGAGCGCCGGCCCGGCCTCAGGTGGGAACTGCACGATCGAGTCCGGGGAGACGATGACGCGCGGCTGGCCCGAGCCGTCGTCCGGGAGCAGTCCCCCCAGGAGGACGTAAGCGGGTTCCTGAAGGAACCTGAGCGACACGATAGGTGTCATGCCAGACCTCTTGGCGGTGCGAAGGTGAACAGGTGTGGGGGACCCGCCGGCAGGCCGACGACGCACTCTCCGACCCCGAGCGCGGAGAGGTCCCAGTCCTCGATGACGGAGCCGTCGACGAGCATCTCGCCCAGACCGCGGGTCTTCAGTGCCACGTCGTAGTGCACGACCTTGCGGTTCATCCCGAATCGCTCACGAACGAACGAACGGCTCGGCCCGTCGAACATCCTGAAGGCAAACACCGTCCCGAAACCCGACAAGACGCTCGTGCCGCGCTCCTGACCGTACGCGTCGAGCACCTGGCCGACGTTCTGGGTGCCCACGACGAACCGCAAGCCCAGCGAGCGTCCGAAGTTCAGGCCGGCGTCCAGATGGGCGACCCGCGGTAGGAGTGAGAACTCATCGAGAATGACGATGACTCGGCCAGGTCCGCGGTCCCTGCCCAGAGCCTCGCGAAGAATCAGGTCGAGCACGGTTCGAAACACGGGCGTTGCGGTCTCCCCGAGGGCAACGTCGTACTCGAGGAACAGCGCCCGCCCGCCTTTGGCGCGCACGAAAGACCGCGCCGAGAAGTCTCCGCGCCGACGGAAGCCACCGGCAAAGATCTCCCGCAAAGCCTGCTGCAGAAAGATCATGACCGAGGTAGTCGTGTTGCTCCCGTCTTTGGCGATGTACTGCGCCACACCACGCAGGTCCGAATGAGGTGCCAGGATCGCGCGGATCTGCTCGGTGGTGAGCCGGTCAGCGATGGCGCGGATGTCGACGTTCGTGTAGGGCTTGCCCGACCGGACGTAGGCCGTGATGAGCCCGGCCAGAACATCGGACGCCATGGCAAACCAGATCCGGTTGTGGTCGTCATCGGAGACATCCATGAGCGACGCAACGACCTCTCGCACGACCTCAGGAAGTTTTGTCGGCTGCACGTCTGCAAGTTCCGCGAAGAGGTTCCACACCCGAGTGCCGGCAAAGGCCGGCTCGGCCTCGGGGGACAGGCTCACGTCGCCGTCCTGGAAGAACGCGGAGATGTAGTCGCCCTTGGTGTCGAAGAAGATGAAGACGTCATCCGGGCGGCTGTCGGCCCGGATGGAGTCGACGAGCGCCGACATCCCCACCGTCTTCCCCGAGCCGATCCCGCCGAGGAACAGGACGTGCCGGCCCAGCGTCGCGTCCGAGAAGCCAACGGATGCTTGAGCCAGACCACGGACCCCAACGCTCGCATCCGGCGGACCCGTGTAGCCGGCCAGAGGACTGAGAGCTTCTCCTTCCACCACTTCAGGGCGGTACGACATCGCTCAGTCCGCCCCGTAGGAGCCGCGGCTCTGAAGGTCGATGATGACGGCGCCGAGCTCGGCATACACCTCGCGGATCGAGTCGATGTCGGCGTTCTCGGCCGCAGCCTCGGCCTCGATGATGCCCAACCTCTCGAGGAGCAGAATCAGCGGCGATGCCAAGAACGCGAGGAAACCACGGCCGCCGTTTCGTCCGACGACGCCGGTGACCTCGATCGGGGAGCTGTTGATGTCAGAGGCGAAGACAGTGAGGATGACGACCGATGCCCTGCGACGCAACACGAAGATCGTGATGACCAGCGCGGCCCACAGGATGAGCAGGACGATCACCCAGCCCGAGGACGAACCGCTCGGGTTGCCGAACGCGTCGGTGCTCGCGGCGCCGACCCCAGCCCCGACAAAGAGGACGACCCCCAACGTCAGCAGGGATCCCAAGATCCACGCTCCGAGTCCCGACGCGCTCATCCCGCGCCGGGTGGCCAGTCCGATGCCCCGGACCTCGTTGAGGTGGATCTCCTTGTTCAAAGTGCTCCGGTTGAGCTTGTTCGACGCCTCAGCGCGGTAGAGCACCCGCACGTCGGTCACCACGAGCGTCCCCTGCACCCATCCGAAGAGTCGCTGGATACGCCCGAGCTCATAGACCCGCTTGACGACCTCGCCGTGCGCCAGACCGATGCCGCCCATTCCGGCGTCGTCCGTCGGCGTGACGCCGATTCCAGTCACCGGTGTCGGCTCGCTGGAAGGCCCGGAGCCGTTGGTTCCGATGGTTCCTGATCCCAGACCGCGGGGCTGGGCCACCGGTTGCGCCCGTGCCGGGGACATGGTCGCCGTCGGGGCGGTCGGAAGCTCCTGAGCCGGCGGACGGAAGGTGACCGAGGCGCCGCAGTTGGTGCAGAAGGCGTTCTCCTCCGGAACTATCGCGCCACAGTTGCGGCATTCGCGGGTCGGGCTCACGGATGACCTCGATTCGGTGGTGGCGAGTGACCGCCTACTTGGGGTTGAGCTGCCGGGGGTAGCAGACGTTGAGCAGGGCCTGCCCGCGTTGACTGAAGTGGCTGCGGCACCAGACGACGACCTGGTCTTTGGACGAGGCATTCAGATCGGCGAACGTCACCCACAGGGGGGTCGGCCCTGGCGTGGACCCCGCCCAGTCACCCTGGTGAATGACGCGTACGAGGGAGCCGTATTCAGGGTTTGCCTTGATCCGGTTGATCTCGGCGAGGATTTGGACGAGCGAGAAGGGAGCCGCCTGCTGGGTGCGGTCGATGACGCCCTCATACTTGCTGGCGAGCTGCGCCACCCACTGGCCCCGGATGGGGTTCGTCTGTGCGTCGGCGGTGACCATCTGCTCGAGAGCCGAAAAGGCCTGTGCGCGTTGCTCCGAGGGCGTGAGGGTGGTCGCACTGGGGATGGTGCTTGGCTGGCTGGGCGAGCTGACGACTGTGGTCGCAGTATCGGAGCTTGCCGTCGGGTTCTCGAGGCTGGGGGTGGTGGTGTCGGTGACCGCCGAAGCCGCAGGCGGCACCGCGGCCGTGACAGTGACCGTCGTCGCCGCCCCCGGTGTCGGCGCGCCGGACTTCGAGCTGGGCAACCAGCCGAGAGCCCAGCCCGCAACCGCCAACGCGGCAACCACCAACACTCCTGCCGCAACAAGGGTGAGCAGCGGACGCCGCCGGCGTGAAGGTGCTGACTCAGGCTCACCTGCAGCAGGCACCAGGGGGCTGACCGCGCTGTCTCCGTCCTGCGGGAACTGAGGCGGTGGTGTCCATCTGGTCGGGGGTTGAACGGGAGTCAGACCCGCCGTGACGTCCGTCTGTGACTGCGACGGCTCAGGGTCCGGGCTCTGCTCGGGTGGCAAGACCACGTCCCGCTCATCAACCGGAGAGGTCGGCACCTGGCTCGTGATGCGCTCAGTGGTGGGCCCCGCAGCCAACGGAGAACCCGGCTCCGCGGCGGCGCGCCAACCGCAAGACCCACAGTACGGGCCAGTCAGCTCGTTACCGCACCTCGCGCAGTACCGCACGCTTGAATTTTCCCACCCGACCTTGACGTGCGCGGTCGAATGCACGTGGCCCGCGGCGGTGCGGCTGGTTTTGCGGCGCCGCCTCGACGCCACGCCTCTGCCTGGCGTTCGCCCCCTCCGGTTGGGACGTCGCCGCGCCCCTGCACCTGCGTCACTTCGCCACGTGCGGTTGGCGACGGATTCGGCGCTCCAGACGATCGAGCCGATGAGCTTTGAGCCTGGCCGGGTGGGCGGGCGCGCGGCCGACAAGCCCGCACGCGGTGCTTCTGTCACGACGCTGCGTGCATGGCCTGGGCGTGCAACCATCAGGCCGCCGCCGGCGTCTTGGGGGTGATGGGTCGACCGACCCGGGTCGAGCGACAGGGGACGAGTCGTTCAGCAGGGGCGCAGTCAGGCGGACGCCGAGCGTGAGGAGGCCTTCACGGCCTTCGTGGATGCCTCGTGGCCGCGGCTGCACCGCTACGGCTACGTGCTGACCGGCAGCAGCCACGAGGCCGAGGAGCTCGTGCAGGAGACGCTCGTGAGGGTCTTCCAGGCGTGGCACCGGGTCGGCGGAGCCGGAGCGGCGTTCGCGTACACCCGTACGGCCATGGCGCGGACCCATGTCTCGCGCTGGCGGTCGCTGACGCGTCGCACCGAGCTGGAGGACCGAACCGCCCTGGACCGCTCGGCGCAGCCACCCGCATCCGACTGGGAGTCCACGAGCGCCCACGAGGACGAGGTTTGGAGAGCCTTGGCGCAGTTGCCGCCTCGGCAGCGAGCCGTCGTGGTCCTGCGGTTCTACGAGGACTTGTCCGAGCGGGCGATCGCCGACGTGCTCGGGTGCGCGGTCGGCACGGTGAAGAGCCAGCTGTCCAGGGCCCTGGCCAAGCTGCGCGGCTCAGCCACCGTGCTCGAGATCGCCGAGCTGCGGCCCGGTAGCGGCATACATCGACTGACCAGCGAGGAGGAGGCGGGATGAACGACATCGACACCACGGTCCGCGCGGTCCTGCGCCAGCGCTCCGCCGCCGTGCGGCTGCCGGCGGCTCCCAGCGCCGGTGGCCTCATGGCGCGTTCTCGGCGAGCACAGCATCGACGACGTCTCAGCGTCGGGACCGCAGCCGTTGCAGCAGCGGTCGCGGTCGTCGCCCTGGTTCCGCACTGGACGAGCGCCCCCACCCCACCGCGCCCGGCCGGCTCGTCACCTGCCACGACGATGCCAGAGTCCTTCCGGGCAGCCAGGACGGCCGCCATCGACTGGGCGGTTCGGCTGCCCACGGGCGCAGCCGAACCCGCGACCGGGTGGCCGTCCACGCGTCTGGTCGGTGGCCGCGTTTCGGTCCGCGTCGAGGGCAAGGACGTGCTGCTGCCGGCCGGTTTCACCGACCTGACCGAGCCGCGCCGCGTCGCCGACGGCTGGCTCTTCGTGGCCTCCGGGAGCTCGGCGGGACGCAGCGCCCTACTGCACGTCGCCCGCGACGGCTGGAAGGTCCTGGCGCGCCCGGCCGGCCCCACCCCGCTGCTGGTCGACCCCGAGGGCCGACGGGTCGCTCTGCTCACCTCGGACGACCAGCCCGGCCTCGAGGTCATCGACGTCGCGGACGGCTCCATCGGGGGCTTCCGTGTCCCTTCCTCCCTGAAGCACCCGACGCTGGCGGCGTGGACACCCTTCGGCCCCAGCGTCATCGACCTCGCCCCCGACGAGCCGGCCCCCGCCGCGGCAACCGACGCCTCCGCGAGCGACACGACACAGCTCGCGCTGTTCGAGACGCGGACGGACACCTGGACGGAGAACGCGACCCGTCTCGACGCCAGCATCGTGGGACTCGTGCGGCTCGACGCGTTCGGGGCCTCCCCGTCCTCACCGCTCGTTCGGACAGAGCAGGGCAGCCAGGTGTGCGTCAGCCGGCTCACCGAGGCGGTCACGCTCGTGCCCCTCGAGTGCTGGCCACGATTCAGCGGCGCGCGACCGACCGCCGTCGTCGCCCCGGGCGGCCGGTACGCCCTCATCGGCGCCGCGGGGCTCGACGGCCACGGCGTCACGCTGCTCGACCTCAGGACGGGTCGCCCCGTGGCCGGTACGCCGACCCAGGCCCTGGCCGCCGGGATCGGGTCCTACCTGTGGACGGGCCCGGACACCTTCGCGGCCCTTGCCGAGCCGCCCGGCTCCACCGACCACGCCGTGCCCTACCGGTACGACATCGGATCCCGCCGTGCCGAACGGCTCACCGAGGACCCGCGAGCCACCCTCGAACGGACCTACGCCCCCGCGCGGACGGGCCTGAGGCTGCCAGACGGTGCCGGTGGATAGCCCGGACCCGCCTGGGTAGCGGCTGTGCGCGTCAACGGCGGGACTGGCTCCGCGTCTCGCCCGATGTAGGTGGCTGTGTTCCTGTCACTCATTCGCGTCTCAACCTTGGCACCCACGCCGGGCGGCGAGGCTGTCCCGACCTCGCCTCTCATCGATGGATTCGGTGATCAACTCGCTGGGCTCGAGATGTCGCCAAGGGCTCGATCCAGCGTCACTTCGCCGCCAGTCGCTCGGTTGCTGCGGGGGCCAGCGCGTTGGTCATGATCAAGGCCGCTAGTTGGTGTCGCGCAGGGTGTCGCTCGGGAGGTGGCCGTAGGCGGCTTTGTACTGCTGACTGAATCGTGACGGGGTGAATCCCCAGCGTGCGGCAATGGAGGTGATGGTGTCTCCCCCGGTGGTTGCCGCGCGGATGTCGTCGCGCGCATAGCTGAGGCGCACCCGTCGTAAGTAGGCCATGGGCGTCGTGTCGAGGTGTCGGCGGAAGGCCATCTGCAATGCCCGTGGTGTGACATAGGCGGCGCGGGCAATGTCGGCCAGGGATAGCTCGATGTTGGCGTTCGCCTCCATGAACGCGATGGCGCGCCGCAGCGCGTCCGGGTGGGCGTCGCGACGGTCTTGGGCGGGCTTGCTGGTGAGCGTGTTCGGATAGGTGCTGAGCACGGTTGCGGCCAGGAGGTCCACGGCGCTTGCGACGATCAGGGGCGCATCTTGTCCGGGCATGATCTCGCGCAGGTAGGCGATGCTGCGCTGCAGACGCAGCTGCGCCTGCAGGGAGACCGGCCGGTGGTCGAGCAGGCGGATCGGTTCGGCGGCATCACTGTCCGCCGCCAGGTGCGTGAGCACCGCAGGGTCGACCATGGTCAGTCGCACGCGGGAGGCGTGACCCGCACCGGCATAGGACAGGCCAGGTCTGGCGATCAGGTACTGGTCACCGGGGCCGAACGTCTCTTCGTCACCGTCAGCAGCTCTGGTGATCGTGTTGCCGACGACGTCGCAGATGATGATCCGGTCGGGCGGCTCGGCGACGAAGCCGATCTCGAAGCTGTTGTCGGCCTCATCGAAGGTGACCGCCGAATGCAGGATGCTGCGGGTGATGCGGGTGTGGGTCGTTTCCCCGACGGCACCGAGGCGCATCTTGGAGTAGGCGAGGCTCATGAACGCCTCGGCCTCATCAGGGTTGTTGGTGTCGAACGTCTCGACCGTTCCGGGCGTGGTCATGGTCGCTCGGCCTGGTTGCGCGAATGGTCGTCGCGGCCAAGGCCGAGGCCATGGTCTCGCCGCCACGAGTGGGCCGCCGATCCCTTGAAGAGGACGACGGTGTTCCCGTCACCTGCCCCGCCACGAGCCATCACTCACCCGCCATCACGCAACGAGTCCGCGTCCGGTCGGGCCTCGGCGTTCTTCTGCGACAGTACCTCCCACGCCTTGTCAGCAGTCGTCGACGCGAACGAGGACCGCGCGATCTGCACGGTCGATGTCATGGCCGGGCCCTTCTCGACACCCCACCTGCGTTCGGTGGGCAGACATGGCGACGATCCGAGCATAGGCCTCCTGGCCGCCAGGCGCGCGGCCTCAAGTCAACTGGCCCACGTGGAGTTTCGACGGTCGCGTCGCACGGTGATCGACCCAGGACGCCCTGCTCTCATCGCGGCGGGAGCACATGTCCCGGGCCCCCGATCACGGCAAACCCTGGCGCTTCGGACGCCCCGCCGTGGGCAGCGCAACGACCTCCTCGGGGTCATCGCTCCGGCGCACCCGAATGATCTCGTCAGCGGACTCGATCACCGCTCACAGGGACGCGCGCCGGTCGACTAGCTCCGGCTGCCACGTCCGGGGGTGTGCCGCAGTTCGAAGGTCGGTAACGGCTCGGCCGAGTTGGCTTTGGGCCAAACTTGGGCATGGCTGATCTGGGAGACCTGGCGCGTGCAACGCTGGCCAACAACCGGTTCATGGTGCTCGGAACCGTCGACGCCTCGGGTCGGCCACGAGTGTCCCCAGTGTGGTTCTCCCTGGTCGATCACCGCGACGCCTACTGGTTGTCCTCGCCGACCGCCCACCATTCGCGAAACATCGCGGAACGACCCGAGGTCAGCATCGTGGTCTTCGACTCGCGCGCTGACCCCCACACTGGTCAGGCCGTGTACCTGGAGGCCACTGCTGGCCGGGTGCCCGAGGAGGAACTGGCCCTGGCCTGCTCCCAGGCGTTCCGGATGGTGGCAGACGAGCTCTCCTACACGCCCGAGACGCTGCGAGACGAGCCTTTCGTGCTTTACCGGGCACGGGTCACCGCTTCGGAGGTGCACGTCCGCGGTCGCGATGTCGGTGACGGTTCCGGCTCGGACGAGCGGGTGCCGGTCGACTTGTGAGCTCAGAGGGGCTGCTTGCAGCGACTCGACCCCGAGACCGCGCCTCCTTCTGAGACGGCACGGCCAATAGCCGCGCGCTCAGACGGTGCATGAGTCCACCAGCCGCTGGACGACCTCGCCAATTGCCGCCTCAGCGCCCACAGGGCGGTCCCGCCACACTGCATGAGCATGCCTCGGGTCACGGCCCCGCGGCGGAAAACGTTCTGGCAGCAGTAGCCGGCGTGGGGCTGCTGGGTTTCGTGGCAGATGCCGGCATGGCATCCCTCGTCGGGCGAGGAGCCCCGGAAGCAGCTGCCGTGCAGCGGGAGCCCGGGGAGAGGCGCACGTTCGCAACCGACCGCCCGCTCGTCATCGGGGTGCTCATCGCCGGCCTTGGTCTCGGCGTCCTCGGGTATGGCCTGACGGCAGCAGGAGAATCACCTGGTCCCCCGCACCTCGTGGCCCTCGCATTTGCCGTGTTCGCCATCTGGGTGGGCTTCTTGGCGGTGAAGAGCGGCGCGAGGCAAGGCCTAGGCGTCCAGGAAGATCAACAGCTGCGGATTCCCTGCCAATTCCTCACGGTGACAGCGGAAGAGCTCCTACAGACGATCACCACGGACCCGAACTTCCGACCCCGAACCGAGCAGCACTCACAACTGGGATCCTGACCTCACCTCGGCATCTGCAGCAAACCTCACCGACAGCCGCAACAGCGCGTACCGGCGAACCGTCGTCCAAACATCCGCCCACCACGAATGTGCGAACGGGGTGCTGATCCGTTGGTGGACGACACCTGGCTTTGTCCATGCGCTCGCGCGATCCACGGCAGAGTTTGGCGGCCTAGCTGGAAGACGCCCGGAGAGGACTGGAAACCCACGACTCCTGGTTGGGTGCGTAGACCGAGTCCGCGGCATTGACCGAGTCCCAGGGTTCAATCGTGTGGACCGGGCCGAGGCAATCCGCACTGATACGACCGCACGCGCGACGGCAGGCGGTCACAATGCCGTTCGTGAAGACGTCGTTCCGTTTCGGGCAGTCGCGTGTCGTGCTCGAGGCCGGCGTGTCCAACCCGCCCGCGCGCGGCCGGGCCGCCCAGGAGGCCGACGCGGCTCCCGTCACCGACAACGTCGTCGGCCCAGACGGTCCGCGCGACGGACGCAGGAGGCGTCGTGGCATCCTCGTCGGCCTCCTGGTGATCAGCGTCGGGCTGCTCTGCTGCGTGGCCTACGGGTCGAAGGGGTCCTCGACGCAGCCGTATCCCGACGGGCAGATCGTGCGAGGGACGGTCGTCGCCGTCCACCGCCACGTGTATACGAGGAAGGCCCGGAGGTACGTGGCGTGCACGGTCGAGGTCGAGTACACCTTCGCCCACCAGGCCACCGTCGCCAGTGACGACTACGCCACCGTCGATCAGTGCACCATGAAGGGCCAACAGGTCGACGTGTCCGTCCGCGGGTCCGATGTCGCCACGGCCCGAGTCGTCCTGCCCTCCGCCCAGCCCATGCTGATGATCGGCCAGCTCTTCGCGGGGTTCTGGGTCGCCATCGGCGCCTGGATCCTCCTGGCCTCCCTCCTCGGCCGGCGCCGTCCCGTCCCGGACGGGCCGACGTCTGGGCGCCACGAACCCAGCAGTTCCCGATGATGAGCTGATCCCTGGCCTGCGGGACGCGTGGGGCTCGGGAGCGAGGCCACGGGCCGTCGCCCTCGCTCGTCTCAGCGCGCGAACCGAGCGAGGCCGGGGAGCGTCGACTGCGAGAGTTGGGCCGTGACGACGAGACTGCGAGCCATCCCCGCCGACCGGATGCACCTGTGGCTCATGCTGGCGCTCACCTTCACAACCGGTATCAACGACGCCGTGGGCTACCTGGGACTCGACAAGGTCTTCACCGGCAACATGACGGGGAATGTCGTCGTGCTGGGCATGGCGCTGGCCGGGGGTACCGGTCTGCCGGTGCTCGGTCCGGCTTTGGCGCTCGTGGGCTTCGTGGCCGGCGCGGCCGTAGGAGGGCGGATGCTGAAGGACGAGAAGGCGGTGTGGAGCGAACGGGTGACGCTGCTGCTTGGCCTCGTCACGGTCATCATGCTCGCGCTGGCCGCGCTGCTCTTCGCTGTCGGAGGAGCTCCGGGCCCATCAGTCATGGTCGGCTCGACCACGGCCGCCGCGTTCGCCATGGGGGCGCAGGCAGCGACCGCCCGACACCTGGCCGTCAAAGACGTCACGACCGTCGTCGTCACGAGCACGCTCACCGGCCTGGCCGCCGAGAGCGTCCTCGGCTCGGGGAAGGCCTCCTGGCGCGGAGGCGGAACCGGGCGTCGGGTTGTCGCCGTCGCCCTCATCCTGCTCGGAGCGCTCGTCGGCGCCCTGCTGCTGCACGCCGAAGTGGGCCTGGGCCTGCTCGTCGCCGGCGTGCTCATCGGCGCAGCCACGGTCGCCGGCGCCGCACACGACCAGGCGCACCGGTCGACGACGCAGACCTCCGCGAGCGACTGAGGCACCCCGTCACGGGCGGAGGGCTGCGACGGCCTCGATCTCGACGAGCTGGTCGGGGTAGCCGAGCACGGTCACACCGTGCAGGGTGCTCGGCACCTCGTGGTCTCCGAACGCGTCGTGCACCACCGTCCATGCAGCGACGAGATCCTCGCGCACGCTCGTCGCGACCAGCACGCGCGTGTAGATGACATCGCGCAGGGTCGCCCCGGCCGCTGCCAGAGCGGCGACCAGGTTGTCGACGCACTGCTCGGCCTGGGTGGCGATGTCGCCAGGCGCCACGGTGGCACCTGCATCGTCGAGTGGGCAGGACCCGGCCGCGAAGACAAGGCGGGCCGGACCGTCGGTCGTGGCGGCGTACGCGTAGGGAGCTGCGTCGGTGAGGGCGTCCGAACGGATCAGCCGGACGATGCTGTCGGGATGCGTCACGTCACTGAAACTAGCGACGAACCCCCGGGAGGGCGGCAGCCAGTTCTGCGCGGCTTCGCGGGATGTCCGTGTCCTGACCGTTAGCGTGGCGGAGTGCTTCCGCAACGCACTGAAAGACTCCGCTTCCGGGAGATGGCGGAGTCGGACCTCGCCGACATCGCCACCCTGGAGATCGGGGGGTCTCGCGGGCCCGAAGGGTGGATCGAGTGGACTCGAGCCAACTATGCCGAGCACGGTTTCGGGCTCTGGGTGGTCGAGACTCACTCCGGCGAGTTCGTCGGCGACTGCGGCCTGACGCTCCAGGAGGTCGAGGGCGAGTGGATGGTCGAGGCGGGTTGGCACGTGCGTTCACCACTCCGCCGGCTGGGGTATGCCGCCGAGGCGGCGCTCTCAGTTCTCGTGGCGGCGCGCGCGGCCGGCGTCGAGCACCTGATCGCGATCATCCACCCGGACAACGTTGCCTCCCAGGGTGTGGCTCGCAAGATCGGACTCGACCTGGAGCGGGAGACCTACAAGAACGGCGGCCCGGCGCTCGTCTTCGGGGCAGACCTCTGACCGAACAGTCGGCTCGTCCCGGGCGCGAAGAGCGGCAAGACCGCAAGCCCGCCCAGTCATGAGCCGGGATGGTGCCGGACGTGCGGTGGCGCCAGCAGCGGAGGCCGTTCCGGTGCAGCCGGTGAACCGGCGTGCGGGACCGGGACTGCGACCCGCGTCGGGCAGCACGTCACGCTAGGCGGTCGGCCCGATCGACGGCCGGATCTCGTCGCGCACCGCCCGCTGGAACCGTCGCGCCGCCTCTTCCGCGGGAGCCGTGCCGTCGCCCTGCCGGGCCGCCACCGCTTCATCGACCACCGAGGCCAGCGGGTGGCCCTGCGCCACGACCCGTTCCCCGGCCGCCATCTTCGAGAGCCACACCCCATCTCGGAACCGGACCAGCGACCGGCAGGCCCCGAGCACAGCGTCGACCGTGTCACCGGGCACCTGCATCCACCAGCCGAGCGCCTCGACCAGCAGCCTCTGCAGGTCCTGCGCCGACACGTCGGCGAAGACCGTCGCGGCCGGCGGCCCGAGCAGCGACCGGTGCGAGCCGCTGAGGACACTGCGGTCCAGGGCGTACCAGAACCACCCGTCCTCGCGCGGCCGCTGCGCCGGGTCGTAGGTCGCCCGAAAGTCCATGCCCGGGCCGGTGTTCAGCTCGACCTCGAAGAGCGGGGCGGCCTGGCCCGCACCGGCGGCCGCGACGGTATAGACGACCAGCTCGAGCCCCCGAGCGGGCACGGGCAGCGTTTCGTGCCGCAGGGCGGCGACGAGGTCCCGCTTCACGTCCTCGCCCAGCGGGGCGGCGACCACGAGCGCGACGTCGATGTCGCTCCGACCCGGTTGATAGGCGTCGAGCGCGAGCGAGCCCGCCGCATACGCCCCGACGAGGGCTTCCCCGAGCACGCGCCGCGCCCGGCCGACCAGCGTGGCGAGATAGTCCTGCGGGTCCGGCATCCCGGCATGCTAGCGCGCACACACGAGGCGCCCACGCGGCCGCGTTCCCGTCATCGCCGCGCGTACCGACCTTCTCCTCGCGCTCCACTCGTCAACCTACGAGTGGCCGAGCCGTCGAGCCGGGTGCCGCCGCGTTCGACCTCCTTCGACCAAGACCCTCCAGGTGTGATCTCCGCCGATCCGGCAGAGTGCCTGTGCTGCCCGGCTCCTGGGGGGACGATGGTGTGAGACAGGGGGGCACGTCGCACTCGGAAGAAGGTGGCCCTCGATGACCACGACCACCCGACCGAACGTGGTTCTCCAACCCCCGGAGGACGACGTCCCGTCCCCGCCGCCACTGACCTCGGAGAACAAGCGTCACTGGCTGGTCCCGGTCGCCGTCGGCGCCGCCGCCTTCGGCGCCGGTGTCGGTGTCGGCGCCAAGCTGAGCTGGAGGTTCTCGGCCTGGTGGAGGCCGACTGGACGGTACTGACGTCGAGTGAGGGTGCCTGCAGGCTCAGCCGGCAGCGTCCCGGTGGCGGACCAGGTCCACCACCCGGCCGATGTTCACCGTCCAGCCGACGCCGAACACCCGCGGGCTGATGACGTGCACGTTGTCCGGGTCCCACATCCGCTCCTTGATTCGAGCGAACGTCGGCATCCGAAGGTCGTAGGGGACGAAACCGAGGGAACCGTGCCACTGGCGCTCCTGCGCGGGCGTGCGCAGCTCTTTGACGACAGCCGCGACCGCGAGGGCCGCCGTGGTGAGGCGGATCAGCCTGATGAGGTTCAACCGGTTCTTGCTCCCGCGGTTCGATGTCATCTCGACTCCCTGGTGCGTGACGGTCACCTCTATCGTCCACCCCGCCGCCGTCGATCACGGGCAATCTCGCACCGTCGATCCGCGTCAGGAGCCGCTCCCGGCGGCCACGACGGCCGACGCACTCGCGGCGATGATGGCCGCCATCAGGCTGTCGATGGCCGACCGGACGGCCTCGGCCGCCCAGTCACCCTCGGCGATCCGGCTCGCGCGCTCCTTCAGCTCCCCCTTGGAGAGCCCCACTCGAGTGGGTCCACCACCGTGGGGACCACCCTGAGCGCGGACAGCAGCGCGATCAGCGCCCCGGTTCGCGCGTCGGTCGCGGCCCCGCTCCGTAGCGCCGCGACGAGCTCGCCATGGACTCCTGTCTCGTGGCCGGCGTCCTGGGAGGGCCACCGGCGGGCAGGGATGACGCCGAGCACGTGCCCGTTCTCGGCTCGCAGCAGGCCCGCGGCCACCAGGCGTCCGTACAGCCGGGCCCGGGTGCCCTTGGCCAACGCCGTCACGACCGACTGGGTCTTCTTGCCGTGCTTGCGCGTGACCGTCGCCAGTGCCTCGTCGAGGACATCGTCGCCGAGGACGGAGCCGTCGCGCACGACGAGGCGACCATGACGGTTCCCACCGCCGGCTTCCTCCACCTCGACGCGGTGGGCGAGCGCGAGCTCGACCAGCAAGGCACCCCCGAGCGCGATGTCCACGGTGGCCCCTGACGCGACGAGCCTTCCCGTGTCGTCATCGGTGAGCAGGAGCAGGAGATCCTCGGCGATCAACATGCCTTCGATCGTCGCTGCCGCGCACGTGGAGGACCAGAGCCGTTGGGCCCTCTTCGTCGAGCGCCCCGGCCGCACCACTGGATCCGCCGACGGAGACAGCCCCGGCGGCATACCGTTGTCGTGCAGGGCCCCTCGAGCGCCCTCGTATCTGCAGGGCTCTTGGGGCCTCTGACTGGTGGTCCAGCCCCGGGGGCGGCACCGCTCCACGGGGAATCTCCCCCTGATTGGAGTCCCTCATGCCTCGCCACTCTCTCGCATGCATCGTCCCGCCCGACCTGCTGGCCGCCATCGCCCGCGACGCCGATCCCGACCAACGTCAGGCGCTGCTCGACACGCTCGAGCTGGACCACAGCTTCCGTCTCGTCCGGGCAGAGACGGCCGCTCGGACCATCGCCGCGGAACGGGCCGTCTCCCCGCGCGTCGGGGCGGGCACCCCCAACCGCGCCATCTACGACCAGAACCACTCGACGGCAGGCACGCCTGGGACGTTGGTCAGGTCCGAGGGTCAGGGGCCGGCCGCGGACGGGTCGGTCAACCAGGCGTACGACAACTTCGGCTACACCTACCAGCTGTACTGGGACATCTTCCACCGCGACTCGATCGACGACCAGGGCATGCAGATCGACGGGCTCGTCCACTTCGGCACCAGCTACGACAACGCCTTCTGGGACGGCGCCGGGCACATGTTCTTCGGTGACGGCGACGGCAAGATGCTCACCGACACGACCAAGGGCACCGACGTCGTCGGGCACGAGCTCACCCACGGGGTGACCCAGCACGAAGCCAACCTGCTGTACTCCGGACAGTCCGGCGCGCTCAACGAGTCGGTGTCGGACGTCTTCGGCTCACTCGTCAAGCAGTACCACCTCGGCCAGGACGCATCAGCCGCCGACTGGCTCATCGGCGCCGACATCGTCGGCCCCCAGCTGGCACCCGCGCTCAGGTCGATGAAGGCGCCCGGCACCGCGAACCCGTACGACAACCAGCCCTCGACCATGGGCGGCTACGTGCACACCACGTCCGACAACGGCGGCGTCCACACCAACTCGGGCATCCCCAACCACGCCTTCTACGTCATCGCGACGACCATCGGCGGCAACGCCTGGGAGGCGGCCGGGCAGATCTGGTACGACACGCTCGTCGACCCGAGGCTCAAGCCGAACTCCACCTTCGCGAAGTTCGCCTCGCTCACGCTCCGCTCGGCCCGGGCTCGCTACGGCGCGACGAGCACCGAGGCCGCGGCGGTCAAGGCCGGGTGGGACGCGGTCATGGTGAAGGTTCGCTGACCTGTCGCGGACCTGCGACTGCGCCGGCTCATCTGTCGGCGCAGCCGCGAGCGCGTGGAGCGTCGGCCTACCATCGAAGCGTGGCGAGCGACGAGCTGCACATCACGTACCTGCGCAGTGGCGGGTTCGCTGGCATCGACATGGCCGCAGAGTGCTCCGGGCCCGACCTCCCGGAGGGCCAGCTCCACGTGGCGACAGACCTGCTGGGCGGGGCCTCGAGCACCCGCGCGCCCGACAAGCCGAAGGGCGCCGAGGACGCGAGACCGGATGCAGCCCTCGGCGCCGACCAGTTCACCTACACGGTGCATCTCTCGCGCGGTCGACGGCATCGGACGTTCCAGTGGTCCGACGGCAATGTGCCCGACGGGGTGAGACCGCTCTTGGCCACGCTGGGCGGGCTCGCCGAGCCCCGGGCGCGTCCCTGATCTGCCCGGCCATGGAGGGGTGGGAACGTGTTCGAGTCTCCCGAGCAGCTCGACGCTGCGGTCCGTGCGGCCTATCTCGCGCGGTTGGGGGTCGGCCCCGAGCCGCCATCAGCCGGCGCCTTGCAGGTTCTCGCGCGGCGCCATGCGGAGCGCGTGCCGTACGAGACGCTGTGGATACCGGCCGGCGAGCGATGGTCGACCGACCCGGTCCAGGCGGCTGAGCGCATCGCACTCGGTGGCCGTGGCGGGTACTGCTACCACCTCAACGGGGCCCTCGGGCTCTTGCTGTCCTCGCTCGGGTACACCGTCCACGGCCACGTCGGCGGGGTCCGGGCCGGCGGCCCCGAAACGGACTCCGGCGCGGGCCGTGACCCGAATGCGCGCGGCAACCACCTGGTCCTAACCGTGACCGGACTCCCGACCGAGGCGAACCCGTCGGGGTACTGGTACGTCGACCAGGGCCTCGGCGACGCCCTGTACGAACCACTCCCGCTCGTGCCGGGCGCGTACTACCAAGCGCCGTTCCACCTCACGCTCGAAGAGGCCGACGACGGCGACGGTGAGCCGGCGTGGACCTTGACGCACGACCCGGCGGGCGGCTTCCGGAGCATGACCTGGAGCACCGGCGAAGCCGTCCTGTCCGACTTCGCGGCACAGCACGAGTGGCTGTCCACGTCGCCCGAGTCCGGGTTCGTCCGGGTGCCGATGGCCGAGCGGCGGGACGTCGACGGCGCGGACGTCGTCCGCGGGCTGGTGCTCTCCCGTGTCGGTGCCGGAGCGTTCACCCACGAGCCGATCACCCGCAGATCGGAGTGGTTCGAGGTCCTGGCCGACTTCTTCGACCTGCGTTTCGACGCGGCCGCGCCGGGCTACCGAGAGCGGCTGTGGGACGCAGTGAACGAGGCACACAGAGCGTGGAACGCGGCGCAGGCCTGAGGTGTGTCCTGCTCCTACGGGGGAAGGATGTTGATGACCCGGGAGAGGACGACGGCGAGCACGCCCAGGGAGATCATCGACTGGATCGCCATCAAGCCCTTGACGCGATGGGTCAGCGGAAGCGTGTCGGTCGGGCTGAACGCGACCACGTTGGTGAACGCGAGGTAGAGGTGATCCGGGAACCGGGGCTGCCAGCCGGCCGGCGCGAGTCCTTCGGTGCCGGTCTGTGGGAACTGGAAGTCGGGGTAGCGCCGGGGTCCCTCCCGACGCGCGGCGGGCCCGCCGCCGTCGATCTGCCAGTAGAGCAGTGCGAAGGTGACGATGTTGGTGGCCAGCAGGGTGACCGCCGTGACGAGCAGCTGTGTCACGGTGGGCGGCGTCTCGCCTGCGGGGGTACTTCGCAGCACCAGGGCCACGAGCCGGACCGCGGCGCCGGTGTTCGCCACGATGAGGATGGCGATCAGGGACAGGACCAGGGGTCGAGCAGCCCGGGGGACGGGCCCCGGCTTCGCAGCCACGGCGAGGAGCAGGAGCACCACCACCCCTTCGATCGCGGGCACGGCGAGTGGGGGGCCCTCGCGCATCCGCTCCGGCACGAGGACCTGCGGAAGGAGCACCGCGATGAGGGCGGCCAGAGGCCACACGTAGGTCTCGGAGGCCATGTCGAGCCCCGTCTGTCCCGAGCCAGCGCCGTGCTGCCGCCCTGGGTCAGGACCAGTACTCGGCTCGTGGGCCATGGGCCCATCATGCGCGCACCAGTGGTCACCGTCTCCGGATCCGGGCGAAGCCAGCGTGCGGGCGGACGCCCCAGCGGGTGCGTGCGGACACCGACTTCGGCGAGGGCTTCCGCTGGATCGAGGGGGCTCCGGCCGGTTCGTACACCGTGATCGCCCTCGTGCCGCCGATGGCGTACTTCCGTGACCCTGACGGCAATCGCATCCTCCTGGTCGAGGAGACCACGCGCTGAGAGCCTTCAGCGAGCCGAGGCCCCTTGCGCTGCGGTCATGCCGCATCCGTCTCGAGGACGCGGGCATACCGGGCGAGGTAGAGCGGCCAGCCCTGCTCGTCGTCGACGCCGGCGCGCAGCTGCGGCCAGCCGGGGCCGTGCCGGTCCAGGTGCCGGTGCTCGAGCTCGACGCGGGTGCGGTCCGGGCCGTCGGCGACGAACCGCACCTCGACCTCGCTCGCGTTGTCCGGGTCGCTCTCCAGCTGCCAGGTCGGGCCGATGTCCCAGCTGAACACCACCCGGTGCGGCGGGTCGTAGGCCAGGACCCGTGCCCACGCGCACTCGGTGCCGTCCTCGCCGCGGTCGACGATGCGTCCGCCGACCCGAGGCTCGAAGGTCGTCGAGACGATGGGGCAGCCGAGCAGGTTGTGCTCGCGGGGCTTGATGGCATCGAACCGCTGGGTGAACGCCGCGAACGCACGCTCCGGCGTCCCTGGCACCACGACCTGGTGGCGCACCACGGGAGCATCGGTGGTCTCGGTCATTCGTCCTCCTTCATCAGGTCCTCGAAGCCGGACATGGTCCGCTTCCAGAACGCGTCCAGCTGGTCGCGCAGGGCGGCCACCCCGGCCTCGTTGAGCCGGTAGATCCGCCGGGTCCCCTGAGCGCGGTCGTTGACCAGCCCGACCTGCTTGAGGACCTTGAGGTGCTGGGAGACCGCCGGTTGCGTGATGGGCAGCGCCTTCGTCAGCTCGCCCACGGTCCGCTCGCCCTCGGCCAGCTCGGTCAGGATCCAGCGCCGGTTCCGGTCCGCCAGCGTGCTCCACACCTCGTCGTCTCCATAAGTCATAACGAATGTAAGTTACGGCCGATGGAGTCGAAGAGTCAAGGGACGTTCCGGTGCTGCGATGACCAGTGGATCGACATTCGGGTCCGCACAGTGTCGTATGGGCCGACCGCTGTTCGTAGCGTAGGCAGGAGCGGACATCAGGTCCGCCCGACGAAGGGGAGCCGCAATGCCTCAGTACCTCATCTACTTCAACCAGCAGTGGGTAGGCGACCACGACGAGGCCTGGTTCCAGAGCCGCGTCGAACCGTCCACGGCCGTCGTTCGAGACATGCAGGACCACGGCATCCTCGTCTTCGCCGGCGGACTGGTCGAGGAGCTCGAGAAGGCGGCCAGCGCAGACGCCACGAGCGGCGAGGTGGTCGTGACCGATGGACCGTTCGTCGAGACCAAGGAGTGGCTCGGCGGGCTGACCATCGTGGACGTGCCCGACGACGACTCCGCTCGCAGGTGGGCCGGGAGGGTGGCCGAGGGGTGTGGCTGGCCGCAGGAGGTGCGCCGCTTCAAGGCCGGCTCGTTGCAGCCGCTCGACCACGAGCGGTGAGGGCGCCGGCAACCATCGCGG
>JAEWFB010000500.1 GCA_023389095.1 Actinomycetes bacterium | reverse complement strand
GGGCGAGACCGGTCCAGGCGAGGTCGGTGAGGGCGGCCACGACCTCCGCGCGGGGCGTCCGGTGGGCCGTGGCGAGCCAGTCGTCGGCCACGGCCTGCACCGAGCCCACGAGGGCGATGGCCCACGTCCGGGCGCGGCCCGCATCGGTGGCCGACGCCTCGATCGAGCGCAGCAGCAGGCCCGTGAGCCGGTCGGCAACCTGCGCCACGGTCCCGCCGACGGGGTCGTCGGCGAGGGGGCGGTCGACGAGCGGCCGGTTGACGACGAAGCGGTACACCTCGGTGTCGGACTCGACGAGGGCCAGGTAGGCCTCGACGGTCGAGGCGATCAGCTCGCGAGGGTCGGTCGTGCCGCCCTCGGCCTCGCTGCGGGCCAGCGCCGCGCCGACGTCGCGGACGACCCGGGCGTCGATGCGCGCGGCGACGGCGCGGTAGAGCCCGGCGCGGTCCTCGAAGTGCCGGTAGACGACGGTCTTGCTCGTGCCGGCCTCGGCGGCGATGTCGTCCATGCCGACCGTGGCCCCGTGGCGGCGGATGGCCCGGATCGTCGCGTCGACGAGGGCCGCGCGTCGCTCCTCGCGGTGGCGCTCCCACCGGGCGTCGCGCCCGTCTCGCCCGTCTCGGGCGTCCGCGCCGGCCCGCGCGCGACGCGGCGCGCGGGACCCGCGGGACCGGGGCTCGTTGACGTCGTCCATCTCACGAAAGTAACAGGTACGCGCTGTATCGACTACTGGCAGTTTCGGTTATCTTGGTGGTCAGACGACCGCCAGACACCTCCACCACAGCGAGAGCAGGTACCGACCATGGCGTCCACCACCACCGCACGAGCGCCCCGCCGCGTCGCGGTCCTCGGGGGCAACCGCATCCCCTTCGCCCGGGCCAACGGCGCGTACGCGCAGGCCGGCAACCAGGACATGCTCACGGCCGCCGTCGACGGACTCGTCGCGCGCCACGGGCTCGCGGGGGAGCGGCTCGGCGAGGTCGTCGCGGGCGCGGTGCTCAAGCACAGCCGCGACTTCAACCTGACCCGCGAGACCGTCCTCGGCACCCGCCTGTCGCCGACCACCCCCGCCTACGACGTGCAGCAGGCCTGCGGCACGGGCCTCGAGGCCGCGATCCTCGTCGCGAACAAGATCGCGCTCGGCCAGGTCGAGTCCGGCATCGCCGGGGGCGTCGACACCGCCAGCGACGCCCCGATCGCGGTCAGCGAGGGGCTGCGCCGAACCCTCCTCGCCGCCAACCGGGCCCGGACGCCCGTGGACCGGGCCAAGGCCCTCGCCGGTCTGCGCCCCGGACACCTCGTGCCGTCGGTGCCGCAGAACGTCGAGCCACGCACCGGGCTCTCGATGGGCGAGCACATGGCCGTCACCGCCGCACAGTGGGGCATCTCCCGCGAGGCCCAGGACGAGCTGGCCGCAGCGAGCCACCACCACCTCGCCGCTGCCTACGACCGCGGCTTCTTCGACGACCTCATGACCCCCTACCTCGGGCTCACCCGCGACAACAACCTGCGAGCGGACTCGAGCGTCGAGAAGCTCGCCACCCTCAGGCCGGTGTTCGGGCGCGGCGAGGGGGCGACGATGACCGCCGGCAACTCGACCCCGCTCACCGACGGCGCGTCGGCCGTCCTGCTCGCGAGCGAGGACTGGGCCGCCGAGCACCACCTCGAGCCGCTCGCCTTCTTCGTCGACGCCGAGACCGCCGCCGTCGACTACGTCCACGGCGACGAGGGGCTGCTCATGGCCCCGGCGTACGCCGTGCCGCGGCTTCTCGCCCGAAACGGCCTGTCCCTGCAGGACTTCGACTTCTACGAGATCCACGAGGCCTTCGCCGCCACCGTGCTCACGACGCTGACGGCGTGGGAGGACCCGGACTTCTGCAAGGCGCGGCTCGGCCTCGACGCGCCCCTCGGAGCCATCGACCGCACGAAGCTCAACGTCAACGGGTCCTCCCTCGCCGCGGGCCACCCGTTCGCCGCCACGGGCGGGCGCATCGTCGCCTCGCTCGCCAAGCAGCTCAAGGAGGCCGGCGGCGGCCGCGGCCTCATCTCCATCTGCGCTGCCGGAGGGCAGGGCGTCGTCGCGATCCTGGAGGCCTGACCGTGCCCGACCTGTTCACCACGCTCATCAGCTCGCCGGTCGCCCAGAAGGTCGGGGTGCCACAGCCCACGCCGCTGCGGCGGTACGAGCCGGGGCTGGCCCTCTGCGAGGGCCCGGTCCTCGTCGCCGGCGCAGGCCGCTTCGCCGCGGGTGTCGCCGAGTGGCTCGGCTCGCTCGGCATCGCCACCGTCGAGTCGGTCGACGCCGTCGCGGAGGGCACGCGCCTCGGCGCCGTCGTCCTGGACCTCAGCGCCGCCACGCACCCCGACGAGCTGGCCTCGCTGCGCGTCACCGGCGCGCCTGCCGTCAAACGGCTCGCCCGCAACGGCCGGGTCGTCGTCGTCGGCACCGACCCCGTGTCGCTGAGCGGCGTCGCCGAGGTGGCCACGCAGCGGGCCCTCGAGGGCGCGGTGCGTTCGATCGGCAAGGAGCTGCGCTCCGGCGCCACCGCGAACCTCGTCCTGGCCACGGGTGACGCCACCGACGGCGTGCGCTCGGCCGTGGAGTTCTTCCTCTCGGGCCGCTCGGCCTACGTCGACGGGCAGGTCGTGCGGGTCGACGAGACCACCTCGGGCGAGGAGGACGCGCTGCGCCCGCTCGCCGGCAAGGTGGCCGTGGTCACCGGCGCCGCCCGCGGCATCGGCGCCGAGATCGCACGCGTCGTGGCCCGCGACGGCGCGACCGTCGTGGCCGTCGACGTTCCCCGGGCCGGTGACGCGCTCGCGCGGGTTGCCAACGAGGTCAAGGGAACCGCCCTCCAGCTCGACGTCACCGCTCCGGACGCCGGGCAGCGCATCGTCGAGCACGCGCGGTCCCGGCACGGCTCGCTCGACATCGTCGTGCACAACGCCGGCATCACGCGCGACAAGCTCTTCGTCAACATGGACGACGCTCAGTGGGACTCCGTCATCGGTGTCAACCTCGCCTCGGTCCTGCGGATGAACGAGGCGATCCTCGGCGAGGGAGGGCTGTCGGACGGCGGCCGCATCGTCTGCGTCGCCTCGATCGCCGGCATCGCCGGCAACCGTGGCCAGACGAACTACGGGGCCAGCAAGGCCGGCGTCATCGGGCTCGTCACCGCACTGTCGGCCCAGGTGGCCCCGCGCGGCATCACCGTCAACGCCGTGGCACCCGGTTTCATCGAGACCGAGATGACGGCCAAGATCCCGTTCGCCACGCGCGAGATCGGCCGGCGGATGAACTCCCTCCAGCAGGGTGGACGCCCGCGCGACGTCGCCGAGACGATCGCCTGGTTCGCCCAGCCGGGAGCCGCCGCCGTGACCGGACAGGTCGTGCGCGTCTGCGGCCAGAGCCTGCTCGGGGCGTGAGGCCGATGACGCGCCACACCGCGCTCGACGGCCCGCCGGACCTGCGCCGCATCTACGCCACGGCCGTGCTGCGTCGCGGCTCGTCCTCCGAGGAGCTGCCCGACGTCGAGGTGTCGAGGTCCGGAGTCCACGTCGCGGTGCCAGACCTCGTCGCGTACTCGAGGGTGTGCGGCTTCACCGTCGACGGCATCCTCCCGCCGACCTACCCGCACCGGCTCGCCTTCCCGCTCCAGATGGTCGTCATGAGCGGCGACCGCTTCCCCCTGCCCCTGCTCGGTGCCGTGCACCTCGAGAACACCATCACCGCGGTCCGGCCCGTCCGCGTCGACGAGGAGCTCGACGTGTCGGTCCACGCGGCCGACCTGCGTCCGCACCGCCGCGGCCGGCAGGTCGACCTCGTGTCCGAGGCGAGGGTCGCCGGCGAGCTCGTGTGGCGCGGCGTCAGCACGTACCTGTCGCGCGGCACGGAGCACCCCGAGGCCGTGGTCTCCGAGCCGCCGTCCCTCGCGCCGCTCGACGCCGTGACGAGCGGCCCGCTCTGGCGGCTGGGCGAGGGGACCGGCCGTGCCTACGCGTCGGTCTCGGGCGACTGGAACCCGATCCACGTGCATGCCCTCACGGCCAGGCCGCTCGGCTTCCCGACGGCGATCGCCCACGGGATGTACTCGTATGCAAGGGTGCTCGCCTCGCTCGGGCCAAAGCTGCCCCGGGCCGGCCTGCTGAGCAGCGTCTGGTTCCGCAAGCCGGTGCGGCTGCCGTCGACCGTGCGCCTGCGCACGGCGTTCGACGACGCGTCGACGCTGTCGGTGCTCGAGTCGGCGAAGGGGGACGTCGAGCACGCCGTGGTCCGCAACACCTGGTGAGCGCCGCCCGCGGCCGTCACTCGTAGAGGACGTACTCCGGCTGCGGGCGTAGCGCGAGCACCTGGCCCGGCGTCATGAGCGGCCCGGTGCGCCGGTCCTCCTGGTAGAAGAGCTTGAACCCCGGGTGGATGGTGCCCGGGAGGGCGCCGGTGAGCTCGCGGTAGGTGCCGCGCTTGAGGGAGGGGTCGCCGATGCCGTCGACCGACTTGATCACCGCGACGCCGCGGTGGGGTCGGATCTCGTTCTGCGAGCGGACGATCTGCGGTGCCAGCTGATGGAAGACCAGCGCCTTGTCCGGCAGGCCGCGGGCGGCGACCAGTCCGGAGAGGTAGGACGCCACGGCGTCGATCTGCCGGCCGGTCGTGTGACCGAAGGTGCGCATCGGCACCTCGCGAGGGCCCATGGCCCACTCCGGGTCGAGCGCGACACCGACGTCCGGCTCGGCGAGCCACCGGGCGTAGTGGCGCACCTCGCCGAGCAGGTTCGCCCGGCCGGGCTGGATGTCGAGCAGGAGGATGCCGCGCACCGTGCGAGCCGCCGCGAGGTACCGGGCGATGGCGTCGTCGGGCGTGCGCGTGCGGTAGCGC
>JAEWFB010000441.1 GCA_023389095.1 Actinomycetes bacterium | reverse complement strand
ACGCAGTCCGGCACGCCGTCCGGCACACCGTCCGCCGCGAGCACGCCGACGCCCTCGACGCCGTCGTCGACGCCGAGCCGCGCCACCGGCGCCCCGCGCGCCTACCGCACGACGGTCGTCCACCGCGGCGCCGACCACCCCGACGACCTCGCGCTCGACCAGACGGGCGCGCTGCTCTACAGCGACTACACCGACGGCACCATCACGCGTCTGGCCGCCGACGGGTCGACGCGCGTCGTGCACCGCGGCCTCGACGGACCGGAGGGCCTGGTGCAGCTCGCCGACGGCACCCTCGTGGTCGCCGAGGAGAACACCAACCGCGTCCTGGCCTATGCGCCCGGGCAGCAGTCGCCGCACGTCCTCGCCACGCTCCCGGGGCGTCCGGTCAAGGCGACCTGCCGTGGTGGCGTCGACGGGATCGCCTGGGACCCGACGACGCTCACGCTCGTGGTCCCCGACCCGGTGACGGGCACGATCTACCGCCTCGCCCGCACCGGCGGGGCCCTGACGCCGATCGCCCGCGGGTTCACCCACCCGGTCGGCGCCGCCGTCGACGCGCACGGGTCCGTCTACGTCGCCGACGAGTGCGGCGGCGACGTCTGGCGGCTCGGGACGGGCGGCGCGCGCACCAGGGCCGCCCGCGCGAGCATGCCCGACGACCTCGCCTTCGACGCCAACGGCAACCTGCTCGTCACCGATGTGCGGCACGTCAACCACGACCTGCGTCGGTGGCCGGCCGGCGGTGGGGCCTCGACGGTGCTCGCGAGCGCCGGGCTCGTCGAGCCCCAGGGCCTGCTCGTCGACGCGTCGGGCAACGTGTACGTGTCCGACGACCAGGCCGACGTCATCCTGCGGCTCTCGCCGGCCTGACGCCTGCCGGCCCCTCGGACGGGGGCGGCGACGGATCCAAGTCGCTCGCAAGAGTGGCACAAGGCGATGACCCGAGTCTGGGACGAGCCGCAGCACCGGCGGCACCTCACGACAGGGAGTCCCCCATGACCAGCACGACCGATCACCCGCAGATCTCGCTCCCCGGGCAGGCGCACGTCGCCCCGGGACCGCACGACCAGACCGGCATGTACCTCATGCACCACGCCTTCCGGCGTGACCTCGCCCGGTTCGAGTCGGCCGTGCGGGCCACCCCGATCGGCGCGGCCGACACGTGGCGGGCGCTCGCCGACCGGTGGGCGCGGTTCGGCACGATCCTGCACCACCACCACGCCGTCGAGGACGAGCACCTCTGGCCGCTGCTCACGGCCCACGCGGAACGGCTCGGCGACGAGGCGGCGCTGACCATGCTCGCCGACATGGAGGCCGAGCACGCCCTCATCGACCCGACGCTCAGCGCCTGCACCGACGGCATGGCCGCGATGCGCGAGCACCCGTGCGCCGACCACCGCAACGCCCTCGACGTGCACGTCACCGCCGCCCGGGCCGCCCTGCTCGACCACCTGGCCCACGAGGAGGGAGACGCGCTGCCGTTCCTCCAGCGCGCCGTCTCGACCGAGGAGAACGCCCGCTTCGACGCGGCCGCCCAGAAGGCGTACGGCCCCCGGATCGTCCCGTTCATGGTGCCGTGGGTCGCCGAGGGCGTGCCGACCGAGCTCGCCGCCCCCTTCCTGGCCGCCGCCGGCAAGCCGTTCGCCGTGCTCCTCTGGGCCACGCGCGGGCACTACGGCCGGATGACGCGCCGGGCGTACGCCTTCGCCTGACGGGTGGGGCCGGCAACGTCACGTCGTGGCCGGCTCCACCGCCACACCGAGGCGCCGGAGGTTGTGCGTCAACCACTCGGCGTACGCGGTGAACCCCCACCGCTCGGCGTCGGCGAGGGCGCGGCGGGCACTGTGGTGGCCGGCCGCGCGGTCGCCGGCGGTGATCTGGGCCAGCGCGAGGTAGCCGTCGACGGGTCCGATGACGATCGACACCCCGGAGATCGACGTCCGACCCGACCACGGCGCCAGCTCGTCGACCGCGCGCCGGGCGAGCTGCTCGTTCCCGATGTAGCTCGCGGCCTCGGCCTCGAGGCACTCCGACAGCAGGGTCTGCCAGTGCTCGTGCACCGGGAGGTAGGGGTGGTCGCGCACCTCCTCGGCGACGAGGTCGGCGCGCCCGGCCCGGCCGAGCAGGGCGTGCGCCGTCGGGCGGGCCATCGGGTCGTGGGCCATGAGCCGGAAGAAGGCGACGTCGGCCTCGCTCGGCGTCCGCCACAACCGCGTGAGCAGCGAGATGACGGGTCTGGCGAGGTGCTCCGCCGGCAGCGCGACCTGTGCGGCGAGGTCGAGCACCGTGTCCGCGCGTCGCTGCGTCTCGTCCTCGTTGCCCCGCATCGCCTCGAGGGCCAGCTCGACCCAGTTGTACGTGTAGAGCACGAAGGGCAGGCGCTCGCGGCGCCCGATCCGGTCGGCCTCGCCGGCAACGCGCGACCACTCGTCGACCCGCCCCAGCTCGAGGTGGTCGGTGGCGAGTGCGAGGAGCGAGACCGCTTCTGCGACAGGGTCTCCCGCGGCCCGCGCTGCCGTGACACCCTCGGCGCTGATGACGACGCGCGCCTCGGTGCGCGACGGGCTCCACGAGGCGAGCCACGCGGCCCGGGTCGCCCACGAGAGCAGCACCGGGTCACCGAGGCGACGCGCGACGGCGAGGCCCGCCTCGACGAGGGCGGCCCGCTCGACCGGCGCCGACTGGTCGTAGTAGAGCTCGACCGCCAGCGAGAGCAGGAGCAGGGTGCGGGCCGGCGAGTCGTCCTCGGGCAGCGTGCGCAGCGCCCAGCGCAGGTCGTCGACCGCGTCCTCGACGACCTCGAGCCAGCCGTGCGGCAGCCAGACGCCGTAGTGCGAGATCGCTGCCGCGGCACGGGCGACCCGGTCGGGCGACCCGAGCGACCGGCCGAGGGCCATCGCCTCGACAGCGGCGTCGACGACCTGCGGCCAGTGCCCCGCGTACGCCGCGTCGCGCGCCAGCTCGAGCAGGAGGTCCCAGCGCTCCTGCTCCCGGGCACCGGGAACGCGACGGTGCGCGGTCACGGCGGCGGCCCGCATCCGCATGGCGTCGCGGTAGGCCGCCGCCGACCGGGCCTGGGTCGCCGCCTCGTCCGCGGCTCGCCAGGCCTGGTCGGCGTGCGTCGGGCCGCTCGCGAGCCAGTGTCGGGCGAGCTCGGCGGTCAGCTCGTCGGCGGAGTGCGCGGCCCTCAGCGCGTCGTCGGTCGCGAGGGCGTGGGCGATATGGGCGTGCAGCCGGGCGCGCCGCCGCTGGGGGATCGAGAGGTAGACCGCGTCGCGGGCCAGGGC
>JAEWFB010000440.1 GCA_023389095.1 Actinomycetes bacterium | reverse complement strand
TCTGCGTCACCGAGTCACCTCGTGTCACCTCGTGGTCGTCGGGGCCGCGCCCTGGGTCGACGGCTGGGTCGTCTGCTGGCCGGGCTGCTGGCTCTGCGTCTGCGTCGTGCCCAGTGTGGAGCCAGAGGAGGTCGAGTCCGTTGCACCCGGCGTCGTCGGCGTGGCGGCGGTGCCCGGTTTCGCCGCGTCGGCCTGCGCCTGCGCCGTCGCGGCCTTCGTCGCCTGGGCGAGCACGCTGCTGACCTTCTTGGTCACCGAGGGCGGCGTCGGGCTCGTGACGATGGGGAACGCGTTCTGCTTGGTCGCCGGCTCCGGCTGGCCGGTCACCTTCCCGGTGCGCAGGTCGATGTAGCCACGGGTGTTCATCCGGACCATGCCGAGCTCGGACGCGCTGCGGGCCAGCGCCCCGGTGGCCGAGGCGGCGTCGATCTGCTCGTGCAGGTTGCTCGACGTGTCGTCGAGGCGGGCGGACTCGCGCTGGAGGCCGCCGAGCGCGAGGGACCCCTGGGCCAGCGCCGTGTTGAGCAGGAGCAGGGCGATGAGCCCACCGACGAGCAGGGCGATGCACAGGGCCGCGAACGCG
This sequence comes from Actinomycetes bacterium, assembly GCA_023389095.1. Classification (GTDB taxonomy): domain Bacteria; phylum Actinomycetota; class Actinomycetes; order Actinomycetales; family Dermatophilaceae; genus Monashia. Next base: position 3,264 of record JAEWFB010000440.1, on the reverse strand, counting down.
CCGTTCCCGGTGCGCGCGATCGAGCTCGGGATGACGCGGAGCGGCGCGGGTGCCGGGGCGCGTCGGGGGGCGCGGAGCGGCCTGGCCGTCGCGGTCATCTGGCTCATCGGGTGGGTCCCTTCCTGGTGGTGCTGCGGGCGGAGTGCGTGGAGGTGTCGCGCACGCGCTCGGCGACGCGAAGTCGGGCCGAGGCGGCCCGTGGGTTGGTGGTGACCTCGTCCGCCGAGGGCTCCTCGGCGCCCCGGGTCACGAGGGACAGGTAGGGCGCGTGCTCGGGCAGCTCGACGGGCAGGTCGGGCGGCGTGCTCGACGTGGCGCCGGCGGCGAAGGCCCGCTTCGTCGTGCGGTCCTCGAGCGAGTGGTAGGACAGCACCGCGATGCGGCCCCCGACCGCGAGCACGTCGATGGCCTCCTCGATGGCGCGGCGCCACACGGCGAGCTCGTCGTTGACCTCGATGCGCAGGGCCTGGAAGGTGCGCTTGGCCGGGTGCCCGCTCTGGCGCTGGGACGCGGCGGGGATGACGCGTCGGAGCATCTCGACGAGGCGCCCGGAGGAGGTGTACGGCTCGATGGCGCGGTCGTGGACGACGGCCCTGGCGATCTTGCGGGCGAACCGCTCCTCGCCGTACTCGCGCAGGATCCGCGTCAGGTCCTCCTCCGAGTAGGTGTTGAGGACGTCGGCGGCGGTGCGACCGGTGGACTGGTCCATGCGCATGTCGAGGGGCGCGTCGACCCGGTAGGCGAACCCGCGGTCGGTCTCGTCGAGCTGCAGCGAGCTGACCCCGAGGTCGAAGAGGATCCCCTCGACGGCCGTGAGCCCGAGGTCGGTGACGACGTCCCGGATGTCGTCGTACACCGCGTGGACGGGGCGGAAGCGGTCGCCGAAGCGCCCGAGCCGCTCGCCGGCCAGGGCCAGGGCCTCGTGGTCGCGGTCGATCCCGACGACGGTGCACCCGGGGAAGCGCTCGAGGACGCCCTCGGCGTGACCGCCCATGCCCAGCGTCGCGTCGACGTGCACCGCACCGGGGCGCTCGAGCGCCGGGGCGAGCAGGTCGAGGATCCGGTCGCGCATGACGGGCACGTGCCCGCCCTGCGCCGGTCCTCGGTCGGGCATGTGCGTCCCTCTCACGCGGTGATGCGGATGTGCTGGTTGTGGCGGTTGTTGCTGATGGTGCTGATGTGACGCGGAGAAGGTCAGACGTCTGCCGCGTGGTCCGAGTCGGTCGGGTGGATCGGGGTGGTGTGGTGCTCGTGCCTTGCGGCGGCGGTGCGGGTGGGCGACCAGGTGGAGGGAGCTGGTCGTCGCCGTGGTGGACACCTGACACCTGACACCTGACACCTGACACCTGGGGACTGGTCCCCATCCGCTGCCTCGCCCGGGACGGGGGAAGTCGTCCCGGGAGCGGAGCGGCTGGAGGCCGGTGCTCAGGTGTGGCTCGGTGCGGTGAGCCTCAGAAGAGGCCGGGGATCACCTCCTCGGCCGTGTCGGCGAAGGCCTGCTCGGTCCGCTCGAGGTAGTCGTTCCAGACGGTGCTGTCCCAGACCTCGAGTCGCGAGCCGGCACCGATGACGGTGACGTCGCGGTCGAGGCCCGCGTACTGGCGCAGGTTGGCCGGGATGGTGAAGCGGCCCTGCTTGTCCGGGATCTCGTCGGAGGCGCCGGACAGGAAGACGCGCATGTAGTCGCGGGCGGCTCGGCTCGTCGTCGGCGCCTGCCGCATCTGCTCGGCGACCGAGACGAACTCGTCCATGGGGTAGATGAACAGGCACCGCTCCTGGCCCCGGGTGACGACGAGCCCCCCGGCCATCCGGTCGCGGTACTTGGCCGGCAGGAAGATGCGGCCCTTGTCGTCGAGACGAGGCGTGTGCGTTCCGAGAAACACGACCCGCCACCTCCCCTGTCGACCCCGCGGGAACCCCATTCCCTACCTTGTTGCTCCAACATACTCCACTTCGCTCCACCGTCAACGACGTTTGGCCGAAATTGGCCTCCGGCGCGTCGCGTTTGCGCAGGTCAGCACGGGTGGTGCGAAGTGGAGGGGAGGACTCCCCCGTGGATCCGACTGGCTCGGCCACCGCCCGACGCCTCTCCCTCGTCGGGACGGATCGTGCTCAGCGGGAGCGCACGGAGGCGTCGGGAACGAACCAACGAGGCCCGTTCGTCGTCCCGGTGGAGGAGAGTGGAGGAGACCGGACGCGTCTTCTTCCGGTTCGCGGGCGCGTCGGTCACTACCGGCACCCGGGGTCCATGGGAGAAGATCATCTGACGGAGTGCGTCGGCCGCCATGAGCGGACCGGCGCATCGACATGGGGCAGAAAGCGGGTAACAGTGACGACGACGCAGACCGGGCTCGACCACGCGAGTGGTGCCGGGGGGACCGACCTCGAGCTCGTCCACGACGTGGCCGACCGCCTCGTCACGGCCATGACGAGCGTCATCGAGGGCAAGGCCGAGGTCGTCCGCACGACCGTCACGGTCCTGTTCGCCGGCGGGCACCTGCTCATCGAGGACGTGCCCGGCGTCGGCAAGACGATGCTGGCCAAGGCGCTCGCGCGGTCCATCGACGCGACCGTGCGGCGCATCCAGTTCACGCCCGACCTGCTGCCGAGCGACGTCACCGGGGTCAGCGTCTTCAACCAGGACGCCCGACGCTTCGACTTCCGGCCCGGCGCCATCTTCGCCAACGTCGTCGTCGGCGACGAGATCAACCGCGCCTCGCCGAAGACCCAGTCGGCCCTGCTCGAGTCGATGGAGGAGCGCCAGGTCACCGTCGACGGCACGACGTACACGCTGCAGGCGCCGTTCATCGTCATGGCCACCCAGAACCCCATCGAGATGGAGGGCACCTACCCCCTCCCGGAGGCCCAGCGCGACCGCTTCATGGCCCGCATCTCGATGGGCTACCCGGCCCCGCAGGCCGAGCTCGAGCTGCTTGAGACGCACGGCGCCCGCTCGCCGCTCGAGGCACTCGTGCCGGTCACCGACGCCGACACCATCAACCGCGTCGTCGAGGCGGTGACCCGCGTGCACGCCAGTTCGGCCGTGCGCCAGTACATCGTCGACCTCGTGGCGCGCACCCGCGCCACGACGGCGCTGCGCCTCGGGGCCTCGCCCCGGGCCGCCCTCCAGCTGCTCCGGGCCGCCCGGGCGCACGCCGCCCTCGAAGGTCGCGACCACGTCATCCCCGACGACGTGCAGGTCCTCGCCTCCCCCGTGCTCGCCCACCGGCTCATGCCCTCGAGCGAGACCCAGCTGGCCCGCCG
>JAEWFB010000430.1 GCA_023389095.1 Actinomycetes bacterium | reverse complement strand
GTCTCCGGCAGCTCCCCGGCCCGGCGGGCCATCAGCACCACCGCCGCCGCGTGCCCCCGCGAGAGACCGGCGCGGACCACGAGCCAGTGCTCCGGCGACCGGATCCCGGCCGCCTGCCACGACCCCTTAGACAGCGCCGCCGCCACCGCGTCGACGAGCCGGCCGTGCGCGTCGTGCAGGTCGGCAGCCAGGGACGCGACGAGGTCCCAGTCCTGCTCGATCACTGCCTGCGACATGCCTCAATCGTACAGGTGTTCGACTGCGTTCGGAAGACTTGTCCACAGCGAATCCCCTTGGACCGCAGTCCGTTTCATGTCCACATCAGCGAAACCCCCAGTGCCCGGGCCTATCTGTTGCCGACTCATGAGTAGCCCCTTTGACTGGGGGCACCCGCCGCCGCCGAACGCGGCGGGTGCCCAGGGAAACACGTCGATACGCAACGAACAGGAACCACTCACATGACCACACAGAACACCCGCACCACCACCGTGCCCGCGCGTCGCCGCGCGTTCCGGCGCACCTTCGCGACGCTCGCCGCGGCCACGCTGCTCGGCGGGGCCGGCCTCGTGGCGACGCCGTCGGCACAGGCCGTCGGCGAGGGCCCGTCGTGCTGCACCAACGGCACCGTCAACACCTCGATCCTGCACACCTACGACTCCATGGTCGCCGAGCTGAAGAAGCAGGCGGCCAAGCAGCCGAGGATGGGGCTCGAGGTCATCGGCCAGACGCGCAAGGGCCGCGACCTGCACCTCGTGAAGTACCTCAGCGACCCGTCGAACCCGACGATCCTCTACATCACCCAGCAGCACGGTAACGAGCAGCTGACGACCGAGGGCACGCTCGAGTTCATCAAGAGCCTCGGCACGGGCAAGAGCGGCGACGTGCTCGACCACGTCAACATCCTCATCGTGCCCATGGTCAACGCCGACGGCGCGATGGGCGACGTCGACTTCCCGCTCGACGACTACGTCGCCGCGGGCGACCGGCACCTGACGCGGTACAACGCCGCACGCGTCGACCTCAACCGCGACCACGTGACCAAGGCCGAGCCGGAGACCCGCGCGCTCCACGACAACGTCCTGAGCAGGTACGACATCGACTACGCCGTCGACCTGCACCACCAGGGCACGACGAGCCGCGCCGGTGGCGAGCTCGTGTCGGGCTCGATCCTCTACCCGACCAACGGTGACGTCACCGCCGAGACTCTTTCCGGCAGCAAGCGGCTCGGCGCCGTCGTGTACGACGCGATCCAGCCGACCGGTTGGGGACACCTCGGCAGGTACGTCGGCGGCAGCGAACGCACCATCGCCCGCAACGGCCTCGCCGCCGAGTACGGCATCTCGACGCTCCTGTTCGAGATGCGGGGCATGAGCGACCACGAGAACGAGTCGGCCGTGCTCGGCCAGAAGAGCAACGGCTACCTCATCAAGCAGACGGTCGTGACGCTGACCGCCACGGCCCGAGCGCTGGCCGACGGCTCGATCGAGACCGTCGACACCTCCTTCTGGGACACCCTGCCGGCACAGCGCAGCTGAGCCCGTTCGGCCGTCGCCGCCCCGCGCCTCACCGGGCGCGGGGCGGTGGCGGCTCGGCGTGCACCCGACGGTTCAGCCGCGAGTGCGACCGCGGCGCGGGCACCCGGGACCACACGGCGCGCTGCAGCGCGAGCGTCACCCAACCGGCCAGGGCCAATCCCGACGAGGTTGACGACGAGCTGCAGGCCACTGCCGCGCACCTCGGTCCACGCCCCGAAGGCGAGGCCCAGCCCGACGTTGCCCGCGGCCGGGATCGTCGTGACCGAGATGAAGACGCCGCTGAGGCCGCCGACCTTGGCCGAGGTCAGCGACAGCACGCCGGCTGCCGCGGCGAGCAGCGCGACGATGAACGACCACTTGTCGGGCGTGTAGATGAACCCGGTGGCCGGTCGCGATCCGGTGATGTCGTCGAGCGTCACCCAGCCGAGGGCGCGGCCGAGGAGCCCGGCCAGGCAGGTCACGAGGATCGCCACCCCGAACCCGACGACGAGCGCCCGCGTCGCGACCGCGAAGAGCAGCGCCCGCCGCCGCACGAGGGCGACGCCGAGGGCCGCGATCGCCCCGAACTCGGGCCCGAGCACCATGGCGCCGATGACGAGGATCTGCGAGTCGAGGACGATCGCGATGCCGGCGATGAGCGTCGCGAGCGACATGAACGACAGGAAGGTCCAGTTGAGCTCGCTGTCCTCGTAGGAGCGCTGGGCGACCTCGGCCCAGACGACGGCGTCGGCGCTGCTGCCGGGGGTCTCCTCGTCGGCCTCGAAGCCGGCCCGCGACACCCACGTGCCCACCGGCTCCAGCTGGAGCGTCCCCTCCTCGTGGACGCCGAGGTCGCGGAGGCGCTCGACGAGGTCGTTGGCCCCCTCGCGGGCGACGTCGGCGTGCACGACGTCGCCTTCCGGCCGCAGCGCGGCCCCGCGGTGCACGACGAGCGTGCTCACGGCCGTCGAGTCGGTGAGCACCTGCGTCACGTCGTCGGTCAGGGCGCCCGGCACCGTCACCGTGAGTCTCAGCATGGCCGACAGTCTGCCGCGAGTTGACACAACCACGCCCCACGACGACAGTGACATCTGAACATCCGGTCAGATGAGAGGACCAGCCGTGTCGACGGTCACCGGCCTGGACGCCTGCACCAGCCCGTGCGTGCACCCCGAGAAGGTCGCGCTCGCCTCCGAGCACGCCCCGGGTGCCGACGAGCTGGCCCGCGTCACCAGCGTCTTCAAGCTGCTCGGCGACCCGACGCGCGCCCGCCTCCTCTACGCCCTCCTCGAGGCCGGCGAGCTGTGCGTCTGCGACCTCGCCGCGGCGACCGCCACCGCGGAGACGACCGTGTCGCAGGCGCTGCGGCTGCTCCGCGCGTCCGGCGTCGTCGCCGGCCGGCGCGAGGGGCGCAACGTCTTCTACCGCCTCTCCGACGCCCACGTCCGGCTCCTGCTCGACGTGACCCGGGAGCACGCCCTGCACGACGGCGGGTCCCGATGAGCCACAGCCACTCCCACGGGGCCGGGAGCGTCGCCGGAGCCCGGGGGCACGCCGGCGGACGCCACCGCTGGCGGCTCGCCGTCGCGTTCGTCCTCATCGGCGCCTTCTTCGTCGTCGAGCTCGTCGCGGCCCTCGTGTCCGGGTCGCTGGCGCTGCTGTCCGACGCGGGACACATGGCCGCCGACGTCGTGACCCTCGGGGCCGCCCTCGTCGCCACGCGCATCGCCACCCGCGCCGACACCACCGGACGCCGCACCTTCGGGTCGTACCGGGCCGAGGTGTTCGCCTCGGGCCTCGCGGTGCTCCTCATGCTCGGGGTGTCGGTCTACATCGTCGTCGAGGCGATCGGGCGCATCGGGGCCGCGCCCGAGGTCGCCACGGGCACGATGCTCGTCGTCGGCCTCCTCGGTCTCGTCGTCAACGTCGTCGCCCTGCTCATGCTCCGCGGGGGCGCAGGCGAGAGCCTCAACGTGAAGGGCGCCTACCTCGAGGTCGTCGCCGACACCGTCGGGTCGCTCGGCGTCGTCGCGGCCGCCCTGCTCGTGCGCGCCACCGGGAGCGCCTGGTGGGACACCGGCATCGCGCTCGCCATCGCCGTCTTCGTCGCGGTCCGGGCCGTCGGCCTCGGGCGCGAGGTCGTCGCCGTGCTCGGGCAGCACGCCCCCGCCGGCATCGAGCCCGACGACCTCGCCGACGCGCTCGCCGGGGTCCCGGGCGTCGTCGAGGTCCACGACCTCCACGTGTGGACCCTCACGTCCGGCATGGACGTCGCCACCGCCCACCTCGTCACGACGGTGACCGAACCCCCCGGCCGGGTGCTCGAGGCGGCGAGCCTCCTGCTGCGCGACCGGTTCCACATCGCGCACGCCACCCTGCAGGTCGAGACCACGAACCGCACCACCTGCAGCGGGGCCGACTGGTGAGCACGCCCACGCCGCAGCTGTTCTCGCTGCTGACACCGTCGCGCCGCGCCACCCTCGGACGGCGGGCCCGGCTGCTCGCGGCGGCCTCGGTCGCGTACAACGTCGTCGAGGCCGTCGTCGCCGTGGCGCCACCGCGTCCCCGAGGAGCGGGAGCACCTCGCCCGACGCGTCGCTCGTCGGCATCGTCCTCGCGGCCCTGTCGCTCCTCGTCATGCCGGTCCTGTCGACGTGGCAACGGCGCACCGGTCGCGAGCTCGGCTCGGGTGCGGTCGTCGCCGACGGCACCCAGACGCTGCTGTGCACCTACCTGTCGGCGGTGCTGCTCGCCGGCCTGCTCGCGAACGCCCTGCTCGGCTGGTGGTGGCTCGACCCGGTCGCGGCCCTGGCCATCGCCGGGGTCGCCGGGCGCGAGGGCGTGCTGAACTGGCGCGGCGACCCCTGCTGCTGAGCGGGGCGCCGGCGCGGGGACGCGGAACGCTTGACGGCGGACCGCGCGGGGTCCATCGTGAGCCACCGTGACGGTCCAGACCGAGGCTCCTGCCCTCCGCCGCTCCCGGCTCGCCGCCGGCGCCGCCTTCTTCGTGCAGGGGCTGCTCTTCATCTCCCTGACCACCCGCCTGCCGATGATCCAGAAGCGATGGGACCTCGACGAGCTCGCCGTCAGCGGCCTGCTCCTCATGGTCGTGCTGCTCGCCGGGGGCGGGTCGGTGCTCGCCGAGGTCGTCGCGAAGCGGTCCTCGAGCGCGGTCGTCGTTCGGGTCGGGTTCGTCCTGGCGACCGTCGGGTTCGCGGTGCTGCTCGTGGCGCCCGCGTTCGGGGTGTTCGTCGGGGGCCTGGCGGTCTACGGCCTCGCGCTCGGCCTCGTCGACGCGTCGTCGAACATGCAGGCGGTCACCGTCGAGCACCTCTACGGCCGCCCGATCCTGCCCTCGTTCCACGGCTTCTGGACGGCGGGCGGCGTCGTCGGCACGCTCATCACGCTCGCGACCGCGTCGGTCGACCTCGGCCCGACGCTGCTGCCGCTGCTCGTCTTCCCGCTCGCCGTGCTCGCCGCGCCGTTCGTGCGCCGCGACCGCCTCGCCGACGCCGCCGAGCCGCTCGACGTGCCGTGGCGGCGCATCCTGCTGCTCGGCGTCGCGATGGTCCTCTTCTACATGGTCGACACGGCCGCGACGACGTGGGGACCGGTCTACCTCGGCGGCACCCTCGATGCCCCGACGAGCCTCACCGCGCTCGCGACGCTGCCCTACCTCCTCGCGACGCTGCTCGCGCGGGCCGTCGGCGACGGCCTCGTGGACCGGCACGGCGCGGTGTGGATGCTGCGCATCAGCGGCGTCGTGGCCTCGGTGGCCCTCGCGGTCATCGTCTTCGCCCCGACGTGGTGGGTCGCCGTCGTCGGGTTCGCCGTCCTCGGCGGCGCCGTCGCGACGATCGCCCCGCTCAGCTTCTCGGCGGCCGGCGCGATCGCGGGCGGCGAGGGCCTGAGCGGTGAGAAGCGCATCGACAAGGTCGACCAGGTCATCGCGCGCTTCAACCAGTTCAACTACGTGGGCGCGCTGCTCGGCGCCGTCCTCACCGGTGCCGTCGGCTCCGACAACCTGCGCATCGGGTTCGCCGTGCCGATGGTGCTCATCCTCGGGATCATCCCGCTCGCAGCGCAGTTCGCCATCGTGCGTCGACGCGCTACGGGCGTCGTCGACGGCGCCTGAGCACGCCGGCGAGCACCGCCACCCCGGGACCGACGCGGTCGGCGGGCACTGCACCGACGCCGAGCACGAGCCCGTGGCGCACCGGCTGCTCGCGGTGCCGCGTCGACAGAGGCTCGACGAACACGCCGGACGCGAGCACCTCCTCGGCCAGGGCGACGTCGTCCAGCGCGGGGTCGCGCAGCACGGCGCAGACGTGCAGGCCGGCCGCGGACGGCACGACGTCGAGGTGCTCGTCGAGGCCGCCGAGGGCGTCGAGCAGCCGCTCGCGACGCTCCCGGTACACCTTCGTGGCCCGGCGCACGTGCGCACCGTGGTGCCCCTCGGCGAGGAAGTCGGCGAGGGCCTGGTGGGTGACGGCGTCTCCGGACCACGCCGTGACCCGGCGCGCCTCGCGGAGGGCTGCGGACAGCGTCGGCGGCGTGACGGCGTACCCGACCCGAAGCGACGGCAGCAGGGACTTCGAGAACGACCCGACGTAGACCACCCGGCCCTCGCGGTCGAGGCTCTGCAGGGGCTCGAGGGGGCGGTCGGCGAACCGGAACTCGCTGTCGTAGTCGTCCTCGACGATGACGGCGTCGTGCCGGGAGGCCCACTGCAGCAGGGCGATCCGCCTGGCCAGTGACATGGCGGCACCGGTCGGGTGCTGGTGCGACGGGGTGACGTAGACGAGGCGTGCGGCGTCGGGCAGCGCATCGACGACGAGGCCCTCGGCGTCGACGGGAACCCCGCGGACGCGGGCCCGGTGGGTCTCGAGGAGCCGCCCGGCCGCGGAGTAGCCGGGATCCTCGACCGCGACGACGTCGCCCGGCTCGAGGAGGACCCGAGCCACGAGGTCGAGGGCCTGCTGGGCCCCCGCAGTGACGACGACGTCCTCGGGCCGGGCCGACACCGAACGGGACAGGCCGGCATGACGGGCCACCTGCGCCTCGAGCGGCGACGGGCCCGTGTCGCCGTACGTCACGGTGGGCAGCCGGCCGCGGCGCAGGACGCCCGACACGAGGCGTCGCCACGTCGCGAGCGGGAACAGGTCGGGGTCGGGCACCCCCACCGAGAAGTCGACGGCGACCGGTCCGGGCAGCTGCGGCGGCTGCGCCGGCACCTGCCACGGGCCGCGCGGCACGAGCGCCCCACCGGCGCGGGTCACCCGGTTCGGCGGCGCCGGCGGCACGCAGCCGAGCGCGACGAACGTGCCGGCGCCGCGTCGGGCCTCGAGCAGCTCCTCGGCGAGCAGCCGGTCGTAGGCGGCCGTCACCGTGCCGCGCGCGACGTCCAGCCGGTCCGCGAGGTCGCGGGACGCGGGTAGCCGGTCGCCGCCGGCGAGGCGGCCGTCGAGGATGGCGTCGCGCACCTGGGCGTAGATCTGGGCGGTGAGGTCGCCGGTTCCGGTCAGGGTGACGTGCAGGTCCACCGGGTCAGACTAGGCCGACCGGGCCCGCATTGGCCCAAACGACCTGGCACGAAATGGCCCTTCTGACCGGGCCACTGGGACGGAAGGCTGGGGCCATGACCTCGACCGCCGCCCGCGAGCCCGCCCTCCCCGAGCTCCCAGGGCTCCCGGGGCTCCCCACTCCGGCCGCCGGGGCCCCTCCCTCCCCGGCGGCCGG
>JAEWFB010000423.1 GCA_023389095.1 Actinomycetes bacterium | reverse complement strand
GATGAGGGGCGTGGCCTGTGGGGCGCGCACCCCGGGCGGCGGGGTGTGGACCGGCGGCAGCAGGCTCGGGGCCGGCGGCGGGGTGTGCCGGCCGGAGAAGGTCGGCGTGTCGACGGGCGCCTCGGCGGGCGTTGCGACCGCAGACGGGCTCGACGTCGCCCAGGGGACGGCCGAGATGAGTCCGCCGGTCGTGCCGGGAACCGGCTGGGCGGGGGGCGAGGACGCCTCGGGGACGGGGTTGGTCACCGGGGCCGGAGCGACGTCGGCGACCGGTGCCGCTGCGGCGAGCGCATCGGCACCTTCGCGACCGGCGTCCGACCCGGTGGCATGTCCGTCGGCGTGCTCGTCGTGGTCGTCGTCGTGATGCTCGTCGCCCTCGGCGCCCTTCGTCAGCTCGGCGAGGACCCGCCGGTGCTCGTCGACGGCGGTGGTGTGGCCGAAGAGGTAGTCGTAGCTCGGGGCCGCGGGGGTGCCGTCGTCGTCCGGGCCCGACGTGCCGGGAACCGCCGGTTCGACCGCCGCCGGAGACACCGAGGTCGCCGGCTGCGGCGCCGCGTTCGCCGCGGTCGGCTTGGGCTCCTCCGGTGCCTCGGGGCGCGAGGCCCAGGTGGACTCGAAGTCACGTCCGGGGTCCGCTGCAGGCAGGTCAGCGGCCACGGGACCCGGCTCGGGCACTGTCGGCGGCTGCGGCACGTGCGGCGCCGGCGCGTCCCTCACGACCGGGACCTCGAACGTCGGCTCGGCCGGTACCGGAGGAGACGACGGCTGAGCACTCGGCACCGACGGCACTTGGGGGACAACAGGTTCCGCGGCGTCGTCGACCCGGTTCCGGACGGGAGCGGCCGGCGCGGCCGTGGCCCAGGACCGGAGCGCGGGAGCGGCAGCCAGGGCCGGGGTTGTTGCGTCGGCCGCCGGAACCGGAGGCGAGTCCGCCTGTACCGCAGGTGAGCTCGACGCCGGGGTCGGCACCACGATCGGCGACGGCGCCGGATCGTCTTGCACCGGTGGGGTTTCCGCGGGCGCAGCCATCGCGCCCGAGGACGCTCCGGATGATGCGACGTCCGGAGCGGACGCCGGCGCATCATGGTCGCGGCGGGCCCAGCCGCGGCCCCACGACGTCGTGACGCGGGCCGTGTCGGCCGTCGTGCTGGGCGCCCCGAAGGTCGGCACCGCGGGAGGCGGTCCCTCCTCGGGACGGCTGGTGCGGTCCGCCTCCGCAGGAGCGGGGGACGCGGGGGACGGTGCGGGCGCCGCGTCCGGCTCCGCCCGGTCCGCGGGCTCGGCCGGGGCGGCACCGACGTCGGGCCCGTCGGGCGCGTCGGTCGCGTCCGGGGATGCGGGAACCGCGTCCGGCCCCTCGGTGCTGTCGGTCGGGCCCTGGGTCGGGGTCTCGGGCGGGCCCTCGGTCGGGCCGTCCGCCGGCGCACCCGGCGCACCCGGCGGGGCCGGCGCGGGTGCTGCTGCGGCGACGGAACCCGCCGCGGTCAGCGTCTGCAGCGGTACCGGTTGCTCGCGCTCGGAGTCGTCGAGCACCCGGAGCACGACCCGCTGGGGCTCGTCCGGGAGGTCGAGGTCGACCCAGACGCGGGCGCTGGTGGCTCGGACGTCGTGCTCCGAGCCGTCGGCGAGCGTGACGACCGCGGCCACCGGGCCGAACGCGACGATGCGTGTCGTGTCGCCGGTGTGCACACCGACGAAGGGGCGGGCCCGGCGCGCACCGCCTGCCGTGAGCACCTCGAGGACGTCGTCGAGGTCACCGCCGTCGGCCGCGTCGCTGGCGTGGAGGGTCTGCTCGTCCTCCTCGTGCAGGCCGATGAGCAGGTGCATGCCAGGGCCCCCGATGTGCGTCCACCCCTCGGGGGCCCAGTCCACGACGACGGTCGGGCCACTCACGTCTACGACCTGCTCTCCCCTGATGAGCCGTTCACGGTCTCGCGCGGGGTGGTGTCCTCGTCGACGTCGTCGTCGGACTCCTGCCCCAGCAACCCGACGACGATAGCAGTGACGTTGTCGCGTCCTCCGGCCTCGACCGCCGCCGTCACGAGGGCCTCGGCGGCGGCGGCGGCGTCGGGGTGCTCGAGCAGGATCGCCTCGATCCGCTCCAGGGACAGCTCGTTGCTCAGGCCGTCGGAGCAGATGACGAAGACCTCGCCCGGGTAGGGCGGGAAGACCCACGTGTCGACGACGCCCATCGGGTCGCGGCCGAGCGAGCGGGTGACGATGTTGCGGGCCGGGTGGCGGTGCGCCTCCTCCGGAGTGATGAGGCCGCGCTCGACGAGCTCCCACACCTCGGAGTGGTCGACGCTCACCTGGCCCAGGGCACCGTCGAGGAGGCGGTAGACCCGGGAGTCACCGATGTTGAAGACGGCCCAGTGCCGCTGGCCGCCGACCGACACCACCGCGAGGCCGGCGACCGTGGTGCCCATGCCGGTCTGCTCGGGGTGGCGGGCCGCCGACTCGAGGATCCGGCGGTTGGCCTCGGCCACCTGGGCGACGATGTCGCGCACCTGCAGCACCGGGCGTGTCGAGAGCTCGACGACCGCCTCGGCGGCGATGCGGCTCGCGACCTCGCCGGCGGCGTGGCCACCCATCCCGTCTGCGACGACGAACACCGTGCCCTCGGCCCGCGCGCTGTCCTCGTTGTGCTTGCGGAGGCGTCCGACATCGGTCCGGACGCCGACGGAGATCGTCGGCAGCACGGCGGTCACTCCCCGGCCTTCCGGACACCGGGCTCGACGGCATCCGGCCCGACGACACCGGGCTCGACGGCACCGGGCCCGACCAGGGCCTCGCCGTCGCCTGACCACGGCGTGACCCGGACCGAGGTGATGACGTCGCGGATCAGCTCGTAGTCGGTCTCGGCGGTCGGCCCGCCCACGGCACCGGTGAGCTGGACGAGGAACGCGGGACGCGTGGCGTCGGCGCCCACCGGGACGACATGGAAGAGGTTGGCCTGCAGGACGGTCTCGACCTCGGCGTCCGGCCACGTCGCGTCGCACCCGACGAACCGGGCGTCGCCGAGGTCGGCGGCGTAGGGCTCCGACACGGCGCCGCCGCGTGAGCGCGCCAGCGCGGCAACCTGCTCGAGCGACTCCTCGACGCGGAAACCCGGACCGCACTGCTCGATGCTGACGACGACGTTGGGCGCGAACCGACCCTCGCGCGGCAGGCGCGCGGCCATCGTCGTGCCCGGCGCGTGGACCGGCTCCCACTCCTCGGGAACCTCGAGGGCCACGGCCGGCAGGCCCGGGAAGTCGGCGCTCGGGTAGGCGAGGACGGTCATGCACGGTTCCTTTCGGTCGTTCCCGCAGGGGACGGGGACGGCGCGGGTCAGTCAATCAAACACCTCGGCGGGCGTCAGATCGGTCGTCGGCGCCCCCGAACGGGGCGAGCCGGCGGCAGGACCGGCCCCAGCCTAGGCGGGGCCGGACGTCGCCGCGATGGGGAGAACTCCCCCGGGCGGTCGGTCGCGTCGGCCGGCTCAGTTCCCGCCGCGGGCGGCCCACCACGCGAGGAGCTTCTCGCGGGCGGCGTCCGGGCCGATCGGGCCGTCGTCGAGACGCACGGACAGCAGGTAGTCGTAGGCCTCGCCGAGCACCGGACCCGGACGGATCCCGAGCGCCTCGGCGATCTCGTTGCCGTTGAGCTCGGGCCGCACCCGGGCCAGCTCCTCCTCGGCGGCGATCCGGTCGATGCGCACCTCGAGGTCGTCGTAGGCGCGGGAGAGCCGTTGCGCCTTGCGGACGTTGCGGGTGGTGCAGTCCGAGCGGGTCAGCCGGTGCAGCCGCTGCAGCAGGGGGCCGGCGTCGGTGGCGTAGCGGCGCACCGCTGAGTCGGTCCACTGGCCGTCGCCGTAGCCGTGGAAGCGCAGGTGCAGCTCGACGAGCCGGGACACCTGCCGGGTCGTGTCCTTGTCGAAGCGCATCGCCTTCATCCGCTTGCTCGTCAGCTTGGCGCCGACGACCTCGTGGTGGTGGAAGGAGACGCCGCCGCCCTTCTCGAACCGACGCGTCGGCGGCTTGCCGATGTCGTGGAAGAGGGCCGCGAGGCGCAGCACGAGGTCGGGGCCGGGCACCGACTCGGGCGGGCCGTCGGCCGGCCCCTCGAGGGCGATGGCCTGCTCGAGGACCGTCAGCGTGTGCTCGTAGACGTCCTTGTGGCGGTGGTGCTCGTCGACCTCGAGCCGCAGCGCCGGCAGCTCGGGCACGAACACCGACGCCAGTCCGGTGTCGACGAGCAGCGTCAGCCCGAGGCGCGGGTCGGGTGACAGGACGAGCTTGGTGAACTCCTCGCGGACGCGCTCGGCCGAGATGATCGCCAGGGTCTCGGCCCGCTCCTGCATGGCATCGCGCACCTCCGGCGCCACCTCGAAGCCGAGCTGGGCGGCGAACCGTGCGGCGCGCATCATCCGGAGCGGGTCGTCGGCGAACGACTCCTGCGGCGCGGCCGGTGTCATGAGGCGGCGGGCCACGAGGTCGGGAAGGCCGCCGTGCACGTCGACGAACTCGAGGCCCGGCAACCGGACGGCCATGGCGTTGACGGTGAAGTCACGGCGCACGAGGTCGCCCTCGAGGGCGTCGCCGAACATCACCTCGGGCTTGCGGCTCGTGCGGTCGTAGGTGTCGGCCCGGTAGGTCGTGATCTCGATGGTGTGACTGCCCTTGCGCAGGCCGATGGTGCCGAAGTCGCGGCCGATGTCCCAGTGGGCGTCGGCCCAGCCACGGACGACGGCGAGGATGGCGTCGGGACGCGCGTCGGTGGTGAGGTCGAGGTCGAGCGAGACACGCCCGAGGAAGGCGTCGCGGACCGGGCCGCCGACGAGGGCCAGCTCGTGACCGGCGGCCGCGAACCGCTCGCCCAGCTCGGTGAGCATCGGCAGGACCGGGGCGAGGCGCGCGACCGCGGCCTCGAGCAGGGCCTGCCCGGCGTCGGCGGCCGGCCGGGCGGGGGCGGGGTCAGGTCGTTCGGGCACCGGACCAGCCTAGGTGAGCGCGGGGCGTGGCCCTGTCGACCGCATCGACCGCGCCGACCCTGTCGACAGCGTCGGCCACGTCGGTCCCGACGACGCGGAACCCCGGCCCTGTCCCCGTTATGGTGACGATGTGAGCGCGCAGCCGATCCCGAGCCAGGTTCCTGGCCGTCGGCTGCCCGCGGTCGAGGAGCGTTCTGCCGGAGGCATCGTCGTCGACGTCCGCGACGGCCAGGCCATCATCGCCATCATCGCCCGGCGCAACCGCGCCGGCCGCGTCGAGTGGTGCCTCCCGAAGGGGCACGTCGAGCCCGGCGAGACCCTCGTCGAGACGGCGATGCGCGAGGTCGCGGAGGAGACCGGCATCATCGGCCGCGTGCTCGTCGAGCTCGGCACCATCGACTACTGGTTCGCGACGTCGACCAAGCGCGTCCACAAGTTCGTGCACCACTACCTGCTCGAGGCGCTCGGTGGTGAGCTGTCCATCGAGAACGACCCCGACCACGAGGCCATCGACGTCGCGTGGATGCGCCTCGACGAGGTCAACCGCCGGCTCACCTTCCCCAACGAGCGTCGTATCGCGCAGGCGGCGTGGAACCGGCTGGCGGGCAGCGCGTGATCCGGTGGGGGTCGCGACGTCCGGGCACGAACGGGCGCCGCGGAACCCGGCTCGTGCGGGCCGCGGCCGTGGCGCTCGGCGCCGCGGCGGTCCTCGGATCCGGCGCCCTCTCCCCGGCTGCTGCCGCCGAGCCGGCCGCGGTCCCGGCA
>JAEWFB010000407.1 GCA_023389095.1 Actinomycetes bacterium | reverse complement strand
CGTCGACCTCGCGGACCGTCGTGCCGGCGGCCATGACGCACTGGGCCAGCACCTGCCCGCCGAAGACGCGCCCGTGCGGCATCTTCTGGCTGCGGCCCTCGAAGACGCGCGCCGACGTCGCGCCGATGGACTCGGCGGCGTCGCGCCCGACGACGTCGGTGACGGCGATGTGGGCGGTGCCGACGTCCTTGAGGGTCAGGACGTCGATGAGGTCCTCGATGGGGGGCAGCACGGTGATCTCGTCGGTCACGAGCCGACCCTACCCAGCCGCGGGCGGGCCCGTCGCCGCCGTGGGTGCGAGGTCACGCCTGGAGGTCACGCCTCGAGGGCGAGCGTCAGGGGCAGGACCTCGGGGGCGCCCGCCTCACGGAGAAGTCCTGCGCACACGGTGAGCGTCCACCGGGAGTCGGCGACGTCGTCGACGAGCAGCACCGGGCCGGGAGCTCCGCCGAGGCGAGCCGCGAGCTCTGGGCCGACGACGAGCCGCCCCCACACGTTGGCGAGGCGGAAGGCGCTGTTGCCGCCGGGGTCGCCGACAGGCCCGCCCTCGGCGAGGTCGAGCGAGCCGAGGTAGGGCAGGCGACCCAGCTCGCTGATGCCGGTGGCGAGCGAGTCGACGAGCCGCGGTTTGCGCCGCGAGGGCACCGAGACGACGGCGACGGGGCGCCGGCTCCAGCCCCACGACCTGAGCACGTCGACGATGGCGCCCAGCACCTCCGGCGGCAGCTCGCGGTCCTCGCCGCGGAGCAGCTCGCGCAGGCGCTGGCCCCACCCGAGGTCGCTGAGCCGGGCGACGGCCCGCCCCTCGGACATCGCGACGTCGGCCGCGATCCGGCCGCGCAGGGGCACCCCGAGGCGGTCCATGCCGGAGGGCCACTGCGCCCGCGGTTCGAGGGCGACACCGGGTCGGTCGAGCCGGGTGCGCGCGGTGTTGACCGCGGCCTCGGGGATCGTCGCGTCGAACCACGGCCCGACGCAGCCAACGCAGCGCCCGCACGGCTCTGCGGTGTCGTCGTCGAGGCAGGTCTGCAGGAAGGCCATGCGGCAGCCGTCGGTGCGCTCGTAGTCGACCATGAGCTGCTGCTCGCGCTCGCGGGCCCCGGTGACCCGGCCGTAGCGCTCCTCGTCGTAGGTCCACGGCTCGCCGGTGGCGGTCCAGCCGCCCGGGACGCGCTGCACGGCGCCGTCGACGTCGAGAACCTTGAGGAGCAGCTCGAGCCGGGTGCGCCGGACGTCGACGATGGCCTCGAGGGCGACGGTGGACAGCGGCTTGGCCGACTCGGCCAGCGCCCGCAGCACGGCGTCGGCCTGGTCCTGGCGGGGCATCGACGCCGAGGCGAAGTAGCGCCAGATGTCCTTGTCCTCGGGGCCGGGCATGAGCAGGACGTCGGCGCGCTCGGTGGCACGACCCGCACGGCCGACCTGCTGGTAGTAGGCGACGGGGGAGGACGGGGCGCCGAGGTGCAGGACGAAGCCGAGGTCGGGCTTGTCGAAGCCCATGCCGAGGGCCGAGGTGGCCACGAGCGCCTTGACGGAGTTGTCGCGCAGCGCCTCCTCGAGCCGGATGCGCTCGGCCGGCTCGGTGCGCCCGGTGTAGGCGGCGACCTCGTGGCCCGCCTCGCGCAGCGCGGCGGCGACGTCCTCGGCCGCGGCCACGGTGAGCGCGTAGACGATGCCGGAGCCGGGCAGCTCGCCGAGGTGCGCGATGAGCCAGGCGAGGCGCTGCTCGGGGGCGGCGAGCGGCAGGACGCCGAGGCGCAACGAGGCGCGGGCGAGCGGCCCGCGCAGCGTCAGCACGTCGCGGCCGCCCGCGCCGAGCTGCTCGACGACGTCGGTGACGACGCGGGCGTTGGCCGTGGCGGTCGTGGCGAGCACGGGGGTGTGCTCGGGCAGCGTCGTCAGCAGGTCGCGGATGCGGCGGTAATCGGGCCGGAAGTCGTGGCCCCAGTCGCTGACGCAGTGCGCCTCGTCGACGACGAGGAGCCCGCACGTGCGAGCGAGGTGCGGCAGCTGCTCGTCGCGGAAGCGCGGGTTGTTGAGCCTTTCGGGGCTGACGAGCAGCACGTCCACCTCGCCGCGGGCCAGCGCCCCCGACACCTCGCCCCACTCGTCGGCGTTCGTCGAGTTGAGGGTGACGGCCCGGATCCCGGCGCGCTGGGCGGCGCCGATCTGGTCGCGCATCAGCGCCAGCAGCGGGCTGACGATGACGGTGGGGCCGGCTCCCTCGGCGCGGCGCAGGGCGGTGGCGACGAAGTACACCGCCGACTTGCCCCACCCGGTGCGCTGGACGACGAGCACCCGACGACGCCCCTCGACGAGCTCGGCGATGGCCTCGAGCTGCCCGTCGCGGAAGTCGGCGTCGGGGCGTCCCACGAGCCGCCGCAGGGCCTCGGTGGCCCGGGCCCGCAACCCGTCGGCCACCGGCGCGTCGGAGGTGCCGGTCGGGTGGGTCGCGGGCTCGGCGGCAGGGGTCGCGGGCATGCTGGACATGGGCCCCAACCTACGTGCCACCGCCGACGCGGCCACCATCCCGTGCCGCCCTTGTGGACGCGCGTGGGCACCCGCGCGGGGGATGTGGACGGGCTGCGAGGATGGGCAGCATGACCGACGCGACGAGCGAGGCGACGACCGACGCGCACACCCCCTACGCGGCGCACGTGGCGCTGCGCTGGTCCGACATGGACGCCTACGCCCACATCAACAACGTCCAGTTCCTGCGCCTGCTCGAGGACGCCCGCGTCATCGCCTTCCGCGACTGGTTCGACGCCAGCGGTGCCGGCGACAAGTCGCTGCTCGACGAGGGCGTGCTCGTGGCCCGCCACGAGATCGAGTACCGCCGGCCGCTCGGGTTCCGGCACGCGCCGGTCGAGATCCGGCTGTGGGTCTCGCGCGTGGGTGGCGCCGGGTTCGACGTCGCCTACATCGTGACCGACCCCGAGGGCGTCGAGCCGGAGGGCACCGAGACCCGGGGAGCCGAGGTCGTCTACGCGGTGGCCGAGACCGAGCTGGCCCTCTACGACTTCGCGTCCGCGTCGCCCCGCCGGATGCGGCCCGAGGAGCGCGCCGCGCTGCAGGTCCACCGCGGCGGGCCGGCCCCGTTCCGCCGTCGGAGGTGACCCGGCGCCCATGAGCACCTCCACCCGGCACATCGACTTCGGCGACCCCCGCGCCCTCACCGACCTCGAGACGTTCCTCGGCCGCGCCCGGCGCGCCAACCCCGACGGGGCCGTCCGGCTCCAGGTCGTCGGTGGGGTCGCGCTCGTCACCGTCGCCGTGCTCGAGGGCACGGGCCTGCTCGGCGAGGGCACGGTCCTGGGCCTGCGCATCGTGCCCGTCCGGGCCGACGCCACGGATGCGGGCCTCGATGCGACGGTGGCGTTCGCCTCGCTCACCGACCGCCTGGCCCGGCGCGAGGCGTCGGTCGCCTCGAGCGTCCTCGCCGTCCCGCCGACAACCGTGCGGGCGTCGTGGAGCGGCCTCACCCCGCCACGAGACGGCTGGGAGCCGGTGGGCCGGTTGCCCAGCGAGGCCGTCGACTCCGTTGCACGAGAGGGCATCTCACAGATCGCAGAAGGCACGCCCGACGGCGCCGGCGGTCACGCGGTCACGGCGCTGCGGCGTCGGGTGTGGGGCGCCATGACCGGCACGGTGCCACCGATCTCGGCCGGTCTCGCCTTCGGTGCGCACGTGCTCGGTTTCACGGCACCCGGAGCCGAGGCGTCGGTGTCGACGAACGGACGCTGGACGCGTCTGTCGACGGCCCGCGGGCACGTCCTCGTGCGCTGACGCGTCATGCCGCCCGACGCGTCATGCCGCCCGACGCGTCACGCCGCCCGACGCGTCACGCCGCCCGACGCGTCACGCCGCCCGACGCGTCAGCGTCCCGTCCACGTGCCCCGCTGGACGAGCACCTGCTTGAGCAGGTCGATGCGGTCGCTGACGAGGCCGTCGACGCCGAGGTCGAGCAGCCGGTGCATCTGCTCGGGGTCGTCGATGGTCCACACGTGCACCTGCTTGCCGGCGGCGTGCGCCGCGGCGACGAAGCCCGGCGTCACCACCTCGACGACCCGCCCGCGAACCGGGAACGAGGCCGGCACCTGGAAGACCTCGGCGGGGGAGTGCAGCCACCGGGCGAGCCACCGCGGCCCGTACCGGGTGACGGCCGCGCCGACGGGGGCCGCCGCGGTCGTGACGCGTCCGCGCGCGAGGCGTCGGAACTGGACGATGTTGCGCTGCGAGAACGACCCCACGCACACCCGCTCGTGCAGGCCCCGCTTCTCGATGAGCTGCCACAGGACGGGAGCGGTGCCGGGCGCCTTGAGGTCGATGTTGAGGTTGACCTCGGGCCACGCGTCGAGCACCTCGGAGAGCAGTGGCACGTGCTCGCCCTCGCCGAGGGTGGCGGCGCGGACCTCGTCCCACGACAGGTCGTGGATCAGCCCGGCCCGGTCGGTGACGCGGTCGAGCCGCGTGTCGTGGAAGGCGACGAGCCGGCCGTCCTTCGTGAGGTGGACGTCGGTCTCGAGGTGGGTGTAGCCGAGGTCCACGGCGTTGCCGAACGCCCTCATCGTGTTCTCGAGGCCGACGTTGGGCCGGTAGAGCGCGCCGCCGCGGTGCGCGAGGGCCACCGGCGTCCGGGCGAGGTAGGGGCGGGGACGCGGTGCCGGCACGGTCATGCCGCGAGACTAGGCGCTCGCCACGGCCCCCGTCACCGACTGCCCCTCACGCGACGAGGGCGCCCCCGGTGACCGGGAGCGCCCTCGCGTGCGTCGTGGGCTCAGGCCCAGAGGGCCCAGACCGTGGTGTCGGTCGGCACGAGACCACCCTCGAGCGGACCCGACGTGACGAGCACGTCGACGCCCTCCGGCAGCTCGACCGGCTCGGTGCCGAGGTTGGCCACGACGAGGACGCGCTCGCGACCCTCGGCGCCGTTGGTCAGCGCGACGACGTCCTGGCCGTAGCCCTCGACCCACGTCAGCGAGCCGGTGCCGAGCGACAGGCGTCGACGCGCGGCGAGCAGCGAGCGGTAGAGCTCGAGCGTCGAGCCGGGCACGCCGGTCTGGCGGTCGACGGCGTACTCGGAGTAGACGGCCGGCTGTGGCAGCCACGTCGCGTCGGACGGGCCGAAGCCCAGGCTCGGGGCGTCCGCGACCCACGGGATCGGCACGCGGCAGCCGTCGCGCCCGGTCTCGGCGCCGTTCGTCCGGGCGAACGTCGGGTCCTGGCGGAACTCGGCAGGCATGTCGGTGGAGTCGGGCAGGCCGAGCTCCTCGCCCTGGTAGACGTACGCGCCGCCGGGCAGCGCGAGCA
>JAEWFB010000405.1 GCA_023389095.1 Actinomycetes bacterium | reverse complement strand
ACGACGACGCTGCTGCGGCTCGTCGAGGGGCTCACGGCCGTGCGTGGCCCCGGGATGCTGCACCTGCACGTCGTCGAGGGCGTCGCGGGGCCGCTGGCCGGGCTCGCCGACCTGCCGCACGTCGGCTCGGTCACCTCCGCGGCGGACCCCCATCTCGTGCGGCGGGTGCTCGCCCGGCTCGCCGAGCAGCTGGACGCACCCGCCGCCGGCCGCACGACGCTCCTGCTCGTCGACGGTCTCGAAGCGGTCGAGGACGCGCTCGCCGACGTCGACCACGGTGCCGGCCTCGACGACCTGCACCGGCTCGTGCGCGACGGCTCGGCGCGCGGCATCGCGGTCGCCGTGACGGGCGGCCGTGCGGTGCTGTCGGGCCGGGTGGCAGGGCTGCTCGCCCGACGCCTCGTGCTGCAGGTTCCGGACCCTCTCGACCTGACGCTGGCCGGTGTCGACCTCGCGCACGCCGCACGACGCCGTCCGCCGGGTCGCGCCATCGACCCCGCCACGGGTCTCGAGGTGCAGGTCGCCCTGCCCCGTCTCCCCCTCGCCGTCGACGGTGGTGGAGCCGACACCGACCTCCCGTGGACGGTTCGGCCGCTGCCCCCAGTCGTGGGCGTCGCCGACCTCGGTCCGGTCCCGGCCGACCGGACGCTCGTCACCGTGGGTGTCGGCGGCGACGCCGCCGAGCCGGTGCACCTCGACCCGGCGACGATGCCCCGCCGCCTCCTCGTCGCCGGCCCGGCCCGGACCGGGCGCTCGTCGGCGCTGGCCGTCGTCGCTCGCGGCCTGGCCTCGGCCGGACGCCACGTCGTCGTGCTCGCCACGCCCCGTTCGCCGATGCGGGGGCTGCTCGACGGAACCACGTGCACGCTGCTCGGCCCCGCCGACCGCGACGCCTTCGTCTCCGCCCGACGCGACGACCCGGACCTCTGCGTCGTCGTCGACGACCTCGAGCGCTTCGACGGCACGCCGCTCGGCGCGGCCCTGCTCGAGTCGTGCACGCTCCTCGACGCCACCGACGGCCTCGTGGTGGGCTCGACCGACCTCGCTCGGGCCGCGGCCGCCTTCCGCGGACTCGTTCCCGAGCTCGCCCGCGACGCACACGGGCTCGTCCTCGGGGCCGGCGCGGCGACCGACGGCGACCTCTTCGGCGCGCGGCTCGAGGGCCCGTTCGAGCGGCGGGCCGGGCGCGGACACCTCGTCCGCGACGGAAGCGCCACCCCGGTCCAGGTGGTCCGCCCCGACGGGCCGCCCGTCGGCACCGACTGACGCCACGCGCTGACGCCACGCGCGTCCGGTGGACGTGGCGGGCGTGGCGTCCGCGCGTCTGCCACGCTCGGTCCGACGCCCTGCCAGCCGAGACGCCAACGCGAGGAGAGGCCATGCCACGCGGTGCCCGAGAGATCACGCTGCGCTTCCTCGCCGCCCCGACCGACGCCGGCTACTCCGGCACCGTCGGCGGCGGCCGGGTCCTCGAGTGGATCGACAAGGCCGGGTACGCCGCCGCGGCGGGCTGGAGCGGCACCTACAGCGTCACCGCCTACGTCGGCAACGTGCGGTTCACCCGCCCCGTGGAGGTCGGCGACCTCGTCGAGGCCACGGCACGCCTCGTGCACACCGGCACGTCGAGCATGCACATCCACGTCACCGTCGCGGCCGGCAACCCGCGCGAGGGCGTCCTGCACCCGACGACCGAGTGCCTCATGATCTTCGTCGCCGTCGACGCCGACGGGAAGCCGACCCCGGTGCCCGTCTACGAGCCGCAGACCGAGCAGGAGCGCGGGTGGCAGGACGCCGCCGTCGCGCGCATCGGGCTGCGTGCCGACATCGCCGATGCCATGAAGGCCCAGACCTACAGCGACGCCGGCACCGCACCCCGGTGCGTCCTGCGCTTCCTCGCCGCCCCGACCGACGTCAACTGGGGCGGCAAGGTGCACGGCGGCATCGTCATGCGCTGGATCGACGAGGCCGCGCACGTCCTCGCGACGCAGTGGACCGGCAGCGCCGCCAACGTCGCCGTGTACGCCGGTGGCGTCCGCTTCTACCGGCCGCTGCGCATCGGCCACCTCGTCGAGGTCGAGGCACGGCTGCTGCTCACCGGGACCTCGAGCATGCACGTCAGCGTGCACGTGCGCTCCGGCGACCCGGCCACCGGGGACCTCCGGCTGACGACCCACTCGCTCATCGTCTTCGTCCCCCTCGATGCCCACGGCCGCGCCGTCCCGGCCCGACCCTGGCACCCGGTCAGCGACGAGGACGCCGCCCTGCGCGACCACGCCCTCGAGCTCGTCGAGCTGCGCAACCGGGTCGCGGAGGAGCGCCACATCCCCTGAGCCGCACGGCAGCCGAGGTGGCTCGGGCGGCTCAGGACGGAGCGCCGGCGAGCTGCTCGAGCGACTCGACGACGACCGACACGTCCGGCAGCGCCGCCACCTCGGCCGCCAGCCCGCTCGCCACCGCGCGGTAGCCGTCCGCGGCGAGCACCTGCCCCACGGCGTCGGCGAGGTGGCCGAGGTCGGCCGCACCGCCGAGCAGCCCCACCCCCGCGCCCGCGGCCACGACGCTCTCGGCATTGAGCCGCTGGTCGCTCGCGAAGAGCGGCACCACCACCTGCGGCACACCGGCCACGAGTGCCGACATCGTCGTACCGAAACCGCCGTGGCCGACGCACACGGAAGCGAGCGACATGATGTCGTCCTGCGGCCACCACTGCGCCACATGGGAGTTCGTCGGCCAGGGCTGCAATGACCCGGGGTCCACGCCACGGCCGGTCGTGAGCAGCACGCGGACCGGCGCGTCGGCCAGGGCGGCGAGCGCCGCCGGGTACACGTGACCGAGGTGCCCGAGGTTGCCGGCCACCGAACCGAACGTCACGTAGACGAGCGGGGCGTCCGGGTCGCCCCACTCAGCGGGCAGCGTGCCCGGGTCGGCCGGAGTCGTGGCCGCGACGCGGTAGCGCACGACGGGCGACCCCGCCGGCACGTCGCCGTCGAGCCCGGGTGGCACCGACGTGTAGGTCGTCTCGCCCGAGAGCGCGGCCGCGAGCGTCCCCTCGGCCTGGCCCGACGCGGCATCGAGCTCGCGGAGCGGCTCGTCGAGCAGGGGCGCCGCCCAGCGGGCCATGCGCGCGACGCCGATCGCCACCTGGGCGTGCGGTACGCCCTCGGCGACGGCCGCCGCGAGCGAGCCGAGCTCGACCGGGTCGTGCACCACGACGCCGGGACGCCACGAGGCGATGACGCGACGCACTCCGGGGAGGGCGTGCCGGGCGTCGAGGCGACCGAAGACCTCGCGCAGGACGCGCCGGTTGGCCTCGTCCTCGGGCAGGCCGGGCAGCTCTCGGAACACCGCCTCCATCAGCGGGCCGGGCACGTCGTCGAACGGCTCGTGGGCCAGGCCGGCCCGGGCGATGTCTGCCGCGAACGACGCCGGTGCCGCGACCCGCACCTCGTGCCCGGCCGCTGCGCACGCCTGCGCCACCGGGACGAGCGGGCCGAAGTGCCCGGCGCCCGCCGTCGTCGAGAAGAGGACGCGCACCCGACCAGCGTGGCACGCACCCCGCGCCCGCGACGCCGAATCGGTCCGCACCGCCCGGACAGCCCGTGTCGTGTCAGCGTCGGGTCGGCAGGTGGGTCCGCGGCGCCATCCGGGGCCCGCGGCGCGGGCGGTGGTGGCCGGCGAGGCCGAGCAGGTGCTGGACGCGGTAGCGGTGGCCACGGTAGGGCTCGAGCAGCTCCTCGAGGCCGGCGTCGTCAACCGGCACACCGGTCAGCGCCCAGCCGATGTCTTTCGCGACGTGGTAGTCGCCGAACGACACCGCGTCGGCGTCACCGAGGGCCCGCTGGGCCGTCTCGGCGTACGTCCACACGCCGACCCCGGGCAGCGCCCGCAGTCGCCGGCGTGCCTCGTCGAGGGGCAGCCGCGCCGCCTCCTCGAGACGTCCCGCGTAGCCCGCGGCCCGCACCACGGTGCGCGAGCGCGCGCCGTCGACCGACGCCTGGAGCCAGGCCCACGACGGGACGGCCGCCCAGGCCGCCGCGGTCGGCGGTGCCTGCAGGCGCGGGAACGGGCCCGGGGCCGGGGAGCCGAAGCGCCGCACGAGCGTCCGGAAGCCGCTGAAGGCCTCCTGGCCGGTGACCTTCTGCTCGATGACCGCCGGGGCGAGCGCGTCGAGCACGAGGCCCGAGCGGGGCACGCGCCAGTGCCCGAACCGGCGCCAGGCCTCGGCCACCGGTGGGTGGACCGGCTCGAAGCCCTCCGGGTCGTCGTCGTCGCCGAGCAGCGCCGGGACCGACCCGAGCAGCCAGTCGGCGCCCGGGCCCCAGGCGCTGGCCTGCACCTCACCCGTGCCGGGACGGCACGCGAGGTGCAGCGTGCCGACTCCCTCCGGCGTCTGGGTGGCCCGGGCCGTCGAGCCGTCGGGTCCCCACCACGACGTCGGGTCGCCGGCGCCCCGCCGGAACACGCCGAGCTGCGCACGAAGGGCGATCTGCCGGTCCGTGCGCCACAGCCGGGTGAGCGGTTCGGGCACGCACACCATCCTCGCTTACACTCGGCACGGTCGTTGACGCCTGCACGACCGGCGCCCGACACCACGCAGCTCACACTGCCCCCTGCCCGTGCCCCGACGGCTGACCGACCAGTCGCCAGCCCCCCAGGAAGAGGACCGATGGCCCGCGAGACGAGCCGAGACCGCCGCGAACGCGTCGCCGCCATGCAGGCGGCCCAGAAGCGGGCCGAACGCCGCCGACTCCTCGTCGTCATCGGGGCCTGCGTCGCCGTCATCGCGATCATCGGGGCCGCCGTGACGTGGGCGGTCGTCGGCGAGCAGAGCAAGAAGAACGCCGCGATCGACGCCATCTCCGGCGACGTCGCCTCGGCGCAGTGCGACCCGGTCACCAACGACCCCGCGACGGGCTCGAGCGAGCACATCGGCCCGGGCACCAACCAGCCGAACGTCACCCACGTCGACTACTCGACGATCCCGCCCTCGAGCGGCAAGCACCTGGCCACCCCGGCGCTCGACAAGCGTCGCGTGTACACCACCGCCGACGTGCCCGCCGTCGAGACGCTCGTGCACAACCTCGAGCACGGCTACACGATCCTCTGGTACGACCCCTCGGTCGAGAAGACCGAGGCCGCCGCCTTCGACGCGCTGGCGACGAAGATCACCGCCATGAAGGAGTCGGCGGGCAAGTTCCTCGTCGTGCCGTGGGACACCACGCGCGGCGCGTTCCCGGCCGGCAAGAAGTACGCCCTCTCGCACTGGTCGGCCGACGTCGACCCGTCGACCGGGCAGCTCAAGAGCCAGATGGGCCACCGCCAGCTGTGTGGCGGGCTCAACGCCAACGTCGTCGAGACCTTCGTCAAGCAGCACCCCTGGAGCTCGGCCCCCGAGCCCAACGCCGCCTGACGCGTCTCCACCGTCCGTCCCACCGGCTCGGCCCGGCGCGTCTCGACGCGCCGGGCCGGGTTAGTGTGCGAGGTATGGCGATGAACGGCGAGTACGTCCCGAGCCCCAGCGACTGGGTGCGCAGGCAGGTCGAGGAGATCGAGCGCACCGGCACCACCGACTCGGTGCACATCCAGCACCTGCCGGTCGTGCTGCTGACGATGCGGGGGGCGAAGTCGGGTGCACTGCGCAAGGTCCCGCTGATGCGGGTCGAGCACGACGGCGTCTTCGCGGCGGTCGCGAGCAAGGGCGGGGCGCCCGAGCACCCGCAGTGGTACCGCAACCTGCAGGCCGAGCCGGACATCGACCTGCAGGCCGGGACCGAGACGACGCCGGTGCGGGCCCGCGAGCTCTCCGGCGCCGAGCGGGAGCAGTGGTGGGAGCGGTGCGTCGCGGCCTTCCCGCCCTACGCCGAGTACCAGACGAAGACCGACCGGCAGATCCCGGTGTTCGTCCTCGAGCCTCGCGCCGCCTGACGTCTCACGCCGCCGTGGCGAGCCGCGCCTCCCGCCGGCCGGCCGCCGGCGAGCCCGGCGTCGGCCAGAGCCGCGCGACGAGTCCCTGCTGGGCGAACGTCCACGCGGTGGTCAGCACCCAGTAGACCAGCACCCCCGCCGGCACGAACGCGGCCGCCGCGAGCACCCCGACCGCGCCCAGCCACGGCATCAGCTGCTGCACGCGTGCCACGCCGTCGGGCACGTCGGTGAGGTCGGCGTTCGGCAGGGTGAACCAGCGCTGCGTCGCGAGGGTCAGGGCGGCCGCGAGAACCGCGAGCCCGAGCAGCACCAGCCCGGGTGCGCCGGACCCGAGCGCCGGGCCGAGGCGCGTCGTCAGGTGCAGCCCGTAGAGGGAGGCCGCCGACGCGGACGCGACGAGCCCGGCATCGAGCGCCCCGACGGCGTGGCCGTTCGCGAGGTCGGCCACCACGCGGTAGAGCGCGTAGACGAGCGGGAGCTGCAGCAGGGCCGGGGCCAGCGACCACGACGAGACGCCGTGCTCGGCGTGGATGCGCCGCTGCTCCTCGCGCATGGCGCGGAGGTGGTCGAGGTCGCGGGTGCCCTCGTAGCGGCGGCGCAGGTCACGCAGGGCGGGCATAGCCCGCGCCCGGGCGTGGGCGGCGCGCACCCCGTGGATCGTGAGCGGCAGCAGGGCGGTTCGCACGGCGACGACGAGCAGGCCGACGGCCACGAGCCAGGCTGCGGGCGAGCCCGGAGCCAGGCCGAGCGCGGACGCGGCGGAGTGGGCCGACGTCAGGACGGCGGCGACGGCGGAGACGACGGGTGAGAGCAGGTCGGGCACGGCAGGGCTCCTTCCCGGTCCGGGTCGGACCGGTGGACGGGTCGGGTCGGCTGGACCGGCGCGCGCGGGTGCGACGCGTCGGGTCAGCGACCGCCCGGGCCCCGGGGCCGGCTCGGCCGGCGGGAGACCTCGACGGAGCACCAGAACGGCGTCGGCGCCTCGACCCGCTCGGCCGGGGTGCCGGGTCGGACCCGGCGCACGGGCGACGGGGCGGAGGTCGGTCGGGTGACGGCCACGGTG
>JAEWFB010000400.1 GCA_023389095.1 Actinomycetes bacterium | reverse complement strand
GCCCTGGCCCGTGCCGGCGTCGACATCTCGACCACGAGCGCGAACACGAGTTCCGCCTCCCCACAAGGAGTTTCGTCATGACCGAGACCACCACTCCCACCAACGTCGCTGACGTCGAAGAGGCGCTGCGTGACGTCGTCGACCCCGAGCTCGGCATCAACGTCGTCGACCTCGGGCTCGTCTACGGCATCACCGTCGACGCCCAGGCGCACGCCGTCATCGACATGACGCTGACGTCCGCGGCCTGCCCGCTGACCGACGTCATCGAGGACCAGACCGCACAGGCGCTCGAGGGCCTCGTCACCTCGCACCGCATCAACTGGGTGTGGATGCCGCCGTGGGGCCCGGACAAGATCACCGAGGACGGCCGCGAGCAGCTGCGCGCTCTCGGCTTCAACCTCTGAGCCTGCCCCGAAGCCCGTGACGGCCCGCGTCATCGAGGTCGACCCCGAGCGGTTCGACCGCTGGATGGCCGGGTTCGCCGACCGGCACGGCCCCTACGTCGCCGCCGAGGAGACCACTCCCGGCGGCGTCGTCGTGTCCGCACGCGCCGCCGACGGGTCCACCGTCGTGGCAACGCCGTTCGGGCACGACCCCCTCGGCGTGGTCCTCGTCCGACGCGGCGGCTACGCGGTCGGGCTGGCGTCCGCGGGCGCGTGGCTCGGCTCCAAGGTCGGGACCCGTCACGTGCAGTCGCGCACCGCCGCGGGCGGGTGGTCCCAGCAGCGGTTCGCCCGGCGCCGGGGCAAGCAGGCCGACGAGCTCGTCGACGCCGTCGTCGGCCACGCCCGGCGCGTCCTGCTCGGCGACGACGAGTCGCCCGCCGCCAGTGCGGCCGGCGTGCCGCGCGCCCTCGTCGTCGGCGGTGACCGCGGGCTCGTGCGCGAGGTGCTCGAGGCGTCGGCGCTGCGAGCGGTGCGCGACCTCCCGGTCCGCGAGCTCTACGACCTGCCCGACCCGCGGCGCGACGTGCTCGAGACCGCGCTGAGGCGCGGTCGTGCCGTCCGCATCCAGCTCACCGAGATCACGGAGCCGATCAGCTGACGCTGCCGGCGCCGAAGGTGTTGCACTGGTTGAGGTCGCCGGTGCGGTAGCCCTGGGTGAACCACTGCTGGCGCGCCTTCGAGGACCCGTGCGTCCACGTCTCGGGCGTGACGCGTCCCTGCATCTTCTGCTGGATGCGGTCGTCGCCGACGGCCGAGGCCGCCGAGAGGGCGGAGGCGATGTCAGCGTCGGTGATCGGCTTGAGCAGCGTCGTGCCGTTCGCGTCGGTGGTCTCGGTGGCGTGCTTGACCCACGTACCGGCGAGGCAGTCGGCCATGAGCTCCGTGCGCACGGAGCCGGAGTTGGCGCCCTGCGGGTCCTGCTGCGCCTTGCCGAGGATGCCGAGGAGGTCCTGGATGTGGTGGCCGTACTCGTGGGCCACGACGTACTCCTTGGCGAGCTGGCCGCCGTCGGCGCCGAACGTGCTCTGCAGCTCGGCGAAGAAGCTGGCGTCGATGTAGACCTTGCCGTCGAGGGGACAGTAGAACGGGCCGGCCTGCGAGTTGGCGGTGCCGCAGCCCGAGGGGGTCTGGCCCTGGTAGATGACGGTCTTGGCCGGCTCGTAGTTCACCCGGTACTTCGGCAGCGTCTTGGCCCAGTAGTCCTGCACGCTGTTGACCGTCGCGACGACGAGGCACACGTCGTCCCGGTTCGCGTCGGCGCCCGTCCGGCACTGGGAGACGTCGCTCTGCCTGACCTGCCCGGCCCCGGCCACCTGGCTGCGGTCGAGCTGCTGGGAGGGCGCGCCGCCCACGCCGGCGTCACCGGAGCCGTCCCCGCCGAGGAGCCGGCCGCCGCCGAAGACGAGCAGCAGGACGAGCACGATGAGGCCCCCGATGCCACCGCCGACCTGGATACCGCCGGGGAACCCGCCACCACCGCCGCCGCCGAGGCCGCCGCCACCTCCGCTGCCGCTCTCGACCTGCGAGGTGTCGAGCTGTGCGTTGTCGTTGAAGGTCATCTCACCGATCCTCGGGTTCAGGGCAGGGGCCTCCCCGGTCCGACCGAGATCACCCTATCGCCGGCCACTCCCACGCCGCTGCGTCGTGACGGCCTCGTGCCCGCTGTCGTACCCGCTCGGCAGGCATCGGCTCACAACAGACTCATGGCTGTTCCAGAGACACCTCATGGCCGGCAGGCGCCAACTCGTCTCAGCAGACCCCTGACAAGGCAGTGAAGGAAACGAAGATGAATGCAGCAGCCGGCCCCGTATCCGTATTCCAGCCCGTCGAGTGCGGACGCAGGTCTCCCGTCCAGCGGCGGGGGCTGAGACGTGGCGCCCTCGGTGCGGCCGCCGCGCTGGCGGTGGGCGTGGCTGCTGCCGCACCCTCCCTGGCCGCCACGCACCCGTCGTCCGGGGCGATGGTGCAGGACTGGAACGGCTCGTCCTCGTCGCAGGGTGCTCCGGGTTCGCCGTCGTGGGGGCAGGGATACGGCTCCGCGAGCGCTGGGTCGAGCGCCGCCTCCCGGACGGCGACCGCAGCCGAGTCCGCGGGTGTCGTGCTCATCGACACCGTCCTGCCCTACCAGAACGGCCAGGCTGCCGGCACCGGCATGGTCCTGACCTCGAACGGTCGGGTGCTGACCAACTACCACGTGGTCCAGGGGGCCGGGTCGATCAGGGTCACGGTCGCGCAGACCGGGGACACGTACCAGGCGACCGTGGTCGGCAGCGACCCGACGCAGGACGTCGCCCTCCTGCAGCTCACCGGGGCCTCCGGCCTGACGACGATCAAGCCCGACACCGATGGCGTGGACGTCGGCGCGCAGGTGACCGCCGTCGGAAACGCCGGTGGCACCGGAACACTGAGCGCCGCGGACGGCACCATCACCGGGCTGGGCGCCTCGGTCACCGCCGCGTCGGAGGACGGGACGTCACCCGAGACCCTGGGCGGCATGGTCGAGACCGACGCCAACGTCCTCGCCGGCGACTCCGGAGGGCCGTTGTTCGACGCCCAGGGTGAGGTGGTCGGCATCGACACCGCAGGCTCGTCCGGAGGTCCGGCCGACGCGTACGCCATCCCGATCGACCGCGCCCTCGAGATCGCCCAGCAGATCCAGTCCGGTCACGAGACGAGCACGGTGCGGATCGGTCCCGCCGCCTTCCTCGGGGTCGAGGTCGCCAGCGCCTCCCCGTATGCCGGTGACAGCGCCGACGGCGGGTACGTCGTGGCTCCCGGCGCACAGGTCAGTGGCCTCGTCAGCGGTGGGGCGGCCGAGAGCGCCGGGCTGCAGGCGGGCGACGTCATCACGAGCCTGAACGGGCGGTCCGTCTCCTCGCCGGACGACGTGTCGGCAGCGCTGGTCGGGGCCAACCCCGGTGACCAGGTGACCATCGGGTGGACCAGCCAGGACGGCAGCCAGCACACAGCACCCGTGACGCTCGGGGCCAGCCCGGTCGCCTGACGGCCGGCAGTCAGCGCAGGACGAGGGCGAGCGACCCGGCCACGACGATCACGGACTGCAGGCTGTGCACGATGATCGACAGCCAGGCGCTCGTGTAGCGGCGGGCCGGGTAGGCCAGCGCCAGGCTGTCGAGCAGGATCTTCGGCATCGCCCACGGCATGTGCAGGTGGTAGGCCGCGAACAGGATCCCGTTGGCCAGCCAGTCGGCCCGGCCGAACACCCCGCGCATCCTGGGCAGCAGCAGCCCGCGGAAGAGCAGCTCCTCCCCGAGAACCGTGTTGAAGACGGCCATCACGACGATCACCGCGAACCAGGCCCAGTTGCCCGACAGGAAGTCGTGCCCCTCCCGGGACCGGAGCAGGACCCCGAGGTCCCGGAGAGCCGGCACCGGCAGCGAGGGGAGGAGCTGCTCGACGCCGACGACGAGCACGGCCGGTACGAGCGCCCACCACACCCGTCCACCGACGCGGCCGGTCCGCGGGCTGCGCGGCGCTCGCAACCACAGCGCCTCCTTGACGGCGGCCCACCGGAGCGGGCCGACCTCGCGTCGCAGCAGCACCAGCACCAGCACGCCCTGCCACACCAGCCCCACCGTCAGGCACGCGATCAGGGCTTTCGGCCGGGCGGCGGCGCCACTCAGCCGCGCTGCCAGCGCCGGGGTCACCACCCACGCCAGCACGGCCATCGGCAGCGCCGCCAGTGCCCAGACCCCCAGCACGCGCCGGAGGCTGTACTGGGGCGGCACCGCCGGCACCGCTGGTCGAGGCCGGTCGTCGGCGAGGACGGCTCCACGCTCCAGGGTCTGTTCCACATCGCTCATGGTCTGCAAGCGTGCGCCGCGAGGCCTCCGCCCGACATCCGGAATGACCCTGAGGACGCCACCGACCCGACCCTGAGCCGCCACTGAGCCGCCACTGAGCCGCCCCCCGAGCCGCCTCCGAGCCGCCTCCGAGGCCCGGCGCCCCGAACCGAGCCGGACCTCAGGACACGACGACGGCGTCGGGCGTCGTCGTCGTCAGGCGCATCCGCACCGGCACCTCGTCACCGACGCGCGGGGGCGTGGCCCCCTCCGGCAGGACGAGGATGCTGCACTGCATGTGCGGCGGCTCGGCGAAGCGGGGCATCGTGCCCGAGACGGTGAAGGGCGAGCGGACCCGGTGGGCCGCCTCGAGGACGCCCTCGGCGACAGCCACCGCGCGGGAGCGGGCCGTGGCGGCCGAGGACGGGCTCTCCATGGCGACGCCGTGCGACGTGCCGCCGCTGACGACGACGACGTGCCCGGCGGGCACCGGTCGCTGCCGG
>JAEWFB010000344.1 GCA_023389095.1 Actinomycetes bacterium | reverse complement strand
CCTGCGTCGGTGATCGGGTCGGGCGTCAGCGCCTCAGAGGGCCGAGCCCTTGAGCCACGTGCTCCAGGGCATGTTCCAGTCGGCGTAGCCGTTGCCCATCGTCATCTGACGGGTGGTGCCCGTGGTCTCGACGACGTCGCCGATGATCACCGTGTCGTAGAGCCACTTGGCGTTGGCGTCGCTCATGCCGGTGCAGCCGTGGCTGACGTTGCGGTGGCCCTGGTCGGCGACCGACCACGGGGCGGAATGGAGGAACTCGCCGGAGTTGGTGACACGCATCGCGTACTTGACCAGGGTGTCGGCGTAGTAGTTGGGGTCGTTCTTCTTCAGGCCGATCGTCTCGGCCTTCATGGTGATGTTCGTCTGCTTGTCCATGATGACCTTGGAGCCCGAGCGCGTGATGAACCCGGGACGACCGCCGGTGACCGGGATCCGCTTGGTCCACGTGCCGTTGACGTAGACGTCCATCTGGTCGGTCTTGAGGTTGACCTTGGCCACGAGGGCGCGCGCGATGGTGAAGTCGGACGTGCGCGACATCTGGCCGTAGCGACCGTTGCCGGCCGGCACACCGTTGAGGTTGGCCTCGACGTGCACCTTGGTGCCGGCCTTCCAGTACGTCTTCGGACGCCAGTGCACCTCGGTCGAGCTGAGCCAGTACCAGGAGCCGGGCTGGGCCGGCTGCGTCGTGACCTTCATGTTCTTCTCGAAGCTGGCCTTGTCGGTGACCGGCAGGTCGAAGCGGACGACGACGGGCAAGCCGATGCCGACCGTGCCGCCGTCGCGCGGGGAGACGGCGACGTAGACCTGCTGGTCGAGCGTGAGGTTGGCGGTGCGGAAGGTGCGCGTGATGTCGGTGGTCCGGCCGTCGGCGTCCTTGCCCTGGAGGGCGAGGGTGTACTTGACGCCGGGCTCGAGCAGGTCGCCCGCGGTCCACGTGCCACCCTCGAGCGTGCCGGCGACCGGGACACGGTCGCCCTTCTTGCTCGTGTAGGACAGCGTCGCCTTGGTCAGCGTGCCCTTCTGGGCCGAAGCCGTGACACGGGTGTCGACGGCGACGCCGGTGGCCTGGTCGTCAGGCGTCGTCGTGAACGCGACCGGATCGGTGGTCGGGCTGGGGGAGGCGCTGCTCGACTGTCCCGGGGCCGAGGTGGCGCTCGCTCCGGGGTTCGTGGTGTCCGCGGTGCCGGCCGAGCTGCAGGCAGTCATCCCGAGCATGGCGAGGACGGCCACCCCAGAGACGACGACGGAACGGATGTTCGACTTCACGCGTGCTGTACCCCTCGAGACGGTGCCGGAGTCCCCGGGGCGGAACGGGGACGGCACGTCGGTAGTGACCCATCATCAGTGTCGCCGAAACCGGCCAATACTCCAAAACGTACGGCGAGTCCAGCCGCCCCGCGTGTCGCGGCCTTCGCGACGCCCGATCGGTCACCCGCGCCGCGGCGTGTGCAGCCCGGGCGGGGACGTCCGCACACGGTAGCGGAGCCACCCGTGCGGCGCCTGTGGAGCGGTCCCGGCCTTTTTCGGACGGTGTCCAGATGTCGTCCAGGCGTTGTTCAGGCGTCGGTGCGGGGACGTACCTCGCGCCGCAGGATCTTTCCGGTCGGGCCCTTGGGCAGCTCGGGGAGCAGCCAGAGCCGACGCGGGTACTTGTAGGCCGCGAGGCGCTCCTTGACGTAGGCCTGCACGTCGTCGAGCGTCGTCGTCGCGCCGGGGCGGAGCACGACGGCCGCGCCGACCTCCTCGCCCATCAGGTCGTCGGGCACGCCGACGACCGCCGCCTCGAGGACGTCCGGGTGCGTGTAGAGCACCTCCTCGACCTCGCGCGGGTACACGTTGAGCCCGCCACGGATGATCATGTCCTTCTTGCGGTCGACGATCGTGAAGTAGCCCTCGTCGTCGACCGTCGCGAGGTCGCCCGAGCGGAACCAGCCGTCCGGGATGGCCTCCTGCGTGGCCTCCGGGCGGTTCCAGTAGCCCTTCATGATGTTCTCGCCACGGATCGCGATCTCGCCGATCTCCCCGGCCGGGGTGTCGTTGCCCTCGATGTCGACGAGCTTCATCTCGCAGCCGGGGATCGCCCGGCCGATGGTGCCCGGCTTCGTCGGCTTGTCGGGCATGTTGAACGAGGCCACGGGCGAGGTCTCGGACAGGCCGTAGCCCTCGAGAATCTGGCAGTGGAACTTCTCCTCGAAGGCCTTCATGACGGCCTCGGGCATGGCCGAGCCGCCGGACGCGCAGGTGCGCAGGCTGCTCGTGTCGGCGTGTTCGGCCTCGGGGTGGTTGAGGATCGCGGCGTACATCGTCGGGACGCCCTGGAAGATCGTCACGCGGTCGCGGCCGAGCACCTCGATGGCCTTGGCCGGGTCGAATCGGGGGATGAGGGTGAGGGTGCAGCCGCGCTGGACCGACGTGTTGAGCCCGCACGTGAGGCCGAAGACGTGGAAGAGGGGCAGGCAGCCCATGATCACGTCGTCCTCGGTGATCTGCATGATGTCGGCGGCCGAGCGCTCGGCGTTGCGGTGCAGGTTGAAGTGGGTCAGCTCGGCCCCCTTCGGCTTGCCCGTGGTGCCGCTCGTGTAGAGGATCACCGCGGTGTCGTCGTCGGACCGCTCGACCGGCTGGAGCACCGGCTCCGCGGCGGTCTCGGACGCGTCGAACTGGCCGTCGGCCGGGCCCATCGGCCCGCACACGAGCAGCCGGGTGCCGGTCTCGGCGGCGGCCTTGCCGGCCTCGTCGGCGAAGTCGGGCCACACGAAGCTGAACCGGGCGCCGCTGTCCTCGTAGAAGTACTGGATCTCACCGGACTTGAGCAGGGGGTTCATCGGCACCACGACGCCGCCCGCGAGGAGCGTGCCGTAGAAGGCGATCGGGTAGGCCGGCACGTTGGGCAGGATGAGCGACACGCGGTCGCCGGGTTCGAGCCCCGCCGCCCTGAGCGAGCCGGCCACAGCCGCGGCGGCGCGGTGCAGCTGGCCCCACGTCACCTCGAGCTGGTCGAGGCGGATGCCGACCTTGTCGGGAACGCGGGCGGCGGTCGCGGCGAGGTTGGCGGCGAGGTTGGTCATCGGTGCTCCTTTGCAGCGCAGGCGTGCGGCCATTGTTACTCGGCAGTCCGGTCGTGAACAGACCTGTGCGCGAGTGTCCGGCTCGGGTGACGCGCGTCATGCGCGTCGGAGCGTCGGCGTCGGCTGGCAGGATGAGCGCGTGAGCGAGACCAGCGCCCCCACGCCCGTCACCGACGACGTCCCCACCGCCGTCCACCAGGAGTGGGCCGAGCTCGCCGAGCAGGCCTCCGCGGCCCAGTTCGCCTACCACGTCAAGGACGCGCCGACGATCAGCGACGGCGAGTACGACGCGATCATCCGGCGGCTCAACGAGATCGAGGAGGCGCACCCCTCGCTGCGCACGCCAGAGAGCCCGACGCAGAACGTCGGTGGCGCGTCGTTCGCCACCGGCTTCGAGACGGTCGACCACGTGGAGCGCATGCTCAGCCTCGACAACGCCTTCTCCTTCGAGGAGCTGCAGACGTGGGCCGAGCGCGTCGAGCGGGAGGTGGGTACCGGGGCCCACTTCCTGACCGAGCTGAAGATCGACGGCCTCGCCATCAACCTGCTCTACGAGAAGGGCCGGCTCGTGCGCGCCCTGACCCGTGGCGACGGCCGCACCGGTGAGGACGTCACCAACAATGTGCGCACCATCGAGGGCATCCCGGAGCGGCTGGCGGGCGACGACGTGCCGGAGCTCGTCGAGATCCGCGGTGAGGTCTTCTTCCCGACGGCGGCCTTCGCCGACCTCAACGCGGGCCTCGTCGAGGCCGGCAAGGCGCCGTTCGCCAACCCCCGCAACGCAGCCGCAGGCTCGCTGCGCCAGAAGGACCCGAAGGTCACGGCCACGCGTCCCCTGAGGATGCTCGTTCACGGCATCGGGGCGCGTCGGGGCTTCGACATCGAGCGGCAGAGCGAGGCCTACGAGCGCCTCCGGGGCTGGGGCCTGCCGACGTCCGACGAGGTGCGCGTGCTCGACGACATCGCGGCCGTGGAGCAGTTCGTCAGCTACCACGGCGAGCACCGGCACGACCGCTCCCACGAGATCGACGGCATCGTCGTCAAGGTCGACGAGGTCCCCCTTCAGCGCCAGCTCGGGGCGACCTCGCGGGCGCCGCGCTGGGCCATCGCCTTCAAGTACCCGCCCGAGGAGGTCAACACCAAGCTGCTCGACATCCGCGTCAACGTCGGGCGCACCGGGCGGGTCACGCCGTACGGCGTCATGCAGCCCGTCGTCGTCGCCGGCTCGACGGTCGAGCAGGCGACGCTGCACAACGCCTACGAGGTCGAGCGCAAGGGCGTCCTCATCGGTGACACCGTCGTGCTACGCAAGGCCGGCGACGTCATCCCCGAGATCGTCGGGCC
Organism: Actinomycetes bacterium; assembly: GCA_023389095.1. Classification (GTDB taxonomy): domain Bacteria; phylum Actinomycetota; class Actinomycetes; order Actinomycetales; family Dermatophilaceae; genus Monashia. The sequence goes on along the minus strand of JAEWFB010000344.1, from coordinate 1,330 downwards.
GGTCGTCGACCTGCGCGACGGCTCCGAACGCGCCTTCGTCATGCCGACGCAGTGCCCGTCGTGCGGCACGCCGCTCGCGCCCGAGAAGGAGGGCGACAAGGACATCCGCTGCCCCAACTCCCGCGCCTGCCCGAGCCAGCTGCGCGAGCGGGTCTTCGGCCTGGCCTCGCGGGGCGGTCTCGACATCGAGGCGCTCGGCTGGGAGGCCTCGATCGCGCTGACCGACCCCGAGTTCGACCGGCCGGAGGAGGCCGACGCCGACGGCGTGCCGCGCTCGGAGCCCGTCCTGCCGGGGGAGGCGGGCCTGTTCGACCTGACACCGGAGGACCTGCGCGACGTGACCGTCTGGCGTCGGCGCAAGGTCAAGGGCGTGCCCGGGCCGTGGCAGCAGGAGCTCTACTTCTTCACCAAACCGACCGTGAAGACACCCTCGAAGCCGCGGGCCAACACCGAGGTGCTCTTCGCCGAGCTGGAGAAGGCCAAGACGCAGCCGCTCTGGCGGGTGCTCGTCGCCCTGTCGATCCGGCATGTCGGGCCCACCGCGGCGCGGGCGCTCGCATCGCACTTCCGGTCGATGGAAGCCGTGCGCGCAGCCTCGCGCGAGGAGCTCGCCGAGGTCGAGGGCGTCGGCGGGGTCATCGCCGACGCCGTCATCGACTGGTTCGGCGTCGACTGGCACCGCGAGATCGTCGACCGCTGGGACGCGGCCGGCGTCCGGATGCAGGACGAGGTCGACGCGTCGGTCGAGCGCACGCTCGAGGGCAAGACCGTCGTGGTGACCGGCTCGCTCGACGGCTTCTCCCGCGACGAGACGAAGGAGGCGATCATCACCCGGGGCGGCAAGGCGTCCGGCTCGGTGTCGAAGAAGACCGACTTCGTCGTCATCGGCGCCAACGCCGGGTCCAAGGCCGCCAAGGCGGAGGAGCTCGGCCTGACGGTCCTCGACGAGGCGGGCTTCCGCCGCCTCCTCGAGACCGGCTCGCCCGACTGACCGCCTCTCGTGGCACGCCCCGCTGGCCCCGGCGCCACGGGGTGGTGGACGCGAGCGTGGCCACGCGTCGCGACGCAGGCATGTGGGCCACGCCGGATGGTCGGATCGACCAGCGGCATTGTGTGTCAGACGAATTGGCCTGTGCACAACTCTTGTCGCGATGTAGCGCCTCACGTAGAATCGAACACATGTTCGACGGTGCGTTGCGTGAAGCGGAGGGGCTCGAGTCCCTCGTCGAGGCATTGCGCGCCGTCGACGGCGCGGGCAGCGATGCCGACCGCGTCGACCAGCTCGCGGCGCTAGAGCGGATCAAGGCTGCGGTGGCGGCAGCGCAGGCAC
>JAEWFB010000340.1 GCA_023389095.1 Actinomycetes bacterium | reverse complement strand
TGTGCACCGACTACTTCGAGAGGGCTGTCCGATGACACCAACGGAGCTGGCGCCACGGTTCTTCATCGCGGTCACGGTGATCCTGATCTTCTGCAAAGGGGTCGCGTGGCTGCTCGGCAAGGCGGGTCAGCCCGCCGTGGTCAGCGAGATGCTCGCCGGCGTGCTGCTCGGCCCGTCGTTGCTCGGGCTCCTCCTGCCGGACGTGCAGGACGCCCTGTTCCCGGCGCCCCTGCTGCCGGTCCTCTACGTCGTGGGTCAGGTCGGCCTGGTGCTGTTCATGTTCCAGGCCGGGTACGCGTTCAGCGCCCACCGGGTCACCGGGCTGGCCGGCACCGCCGGCGTGGTCTCGCTGGCCGGGGTCACCGCGCCGCTCCTGCTGGGGGTGCTGCTGGTCCTGGTGACGGCGGGCGCCGTGCCGATCCAGGCCGACGGGACGTCACTCGGGGTCTCGGCCGCGTTCGTCGGCGTCGCCCTGGCCATCACCGCTTTCCCGATGCTGGCCCGGATCATCACCGAGAAAGGGCACGCCGGCACCCGGCACGGCACCCTTTCCCTGGCCAGCGGCGCGATCGACGACGTGGTGGCCTGGATCATGCTGGCCGCCGTGCTGGCCTTCGCGTCCGGCCGGGCCGGTCCCGCGCTCGTCACCGCGGGCGGGGCGGTCCTGTTCGGACTGGTGCTCTGGTTCGGCGGGCGGGCGGCCGCCTCCACGCTGATGACCCACCGGGCCCTCAACGACCGCGCGCGGCTGCTCGGCACCGTCGCACTGCTCTTCCTGGTCGCCTGGTACACCGACGAGATCGGCCTGTACGCGGTCTTCGGCGCGTTCGCGGTCGGCGTGGTGATGCCCCGCACCGAGAACACCGACCGGGTGGTGGACACGCTCACCCCGGTCGCCGCGACGCTCTTCCTGCCGCTGTTCTTCACCTACTCGGGGCTGCGGACGGAGTTCGGCCTGCTCGGCTCCCTGCCGGTGCTGTTGTTCGCGCTCGCCTGCGTGACGGCGGCGATCGCCGGCAAGTTCGGTGCCTGCTGGGCGGCGGCCCGGCTCCGTGGCGAGCCGCCGGGTGTCGCGCTGCGGGTCGGCGCGCTGATGAACGCCCGTGGCCTGATGCAGCTCATCGCCCTGAACGTCGGGCTGGAGGCGGGCATCGTCAACCCGGCCCTGTTCACCGTGCTGGTGCTGGTCGCGCTGGTCACCACGCTGATGACGACGCCGGTGCTGAGCTGGATCGAGCGACGTGAGGCCCGGCAGCCCGCGACCGTACGCACACCGGCGCTCGCGGTTTCAGATAGTTGAAGAGGCAAATACTGATGCCTCCATCGGCTCTCATCTATGAGATCGTTAACATATGCGGGGCGGAAGATCGAACCGGCTGCTGCTGGTCGAGGACGACGCGGACCTGACCGAGATGCTCACCGAGGCGCTGGGTCAGGAAGGCTACCTGGTCGACCGGGCCTTCGACGGCCAGCGCGGCCTGCATCTCGGGCTGACCCGGTCGTACGACGTGATGGTCATCGACCGGATGCTGCCGGCGCTCGACGGCCTCGACCTGGTCACCCGGCTGCGCGCCCGGGCGGTCCCGTCCCGGACCCTGATGCTCACCGCGCTCGGCGCGGTCGACGACCGCATCGCCGGGCTGGACGCGGGCGCCGACGACTATCTGGTCAAACCCTTCGACCTCGACGAGCTGAGCGCCCGGGTCCGGGCGCTGTGCCGGCGTACGCCCGAGCCGACCGACGTGCTGCGCATCGGCGCCGGGCGGCTCGACCTGGCGCCACGCGAAGCGGTGCTGGCCGACGGCACCCGGGTGGCGCTGTCCACCCGCGAGTTCGAGCTGCTGCGGGTGCTGGCGGCCCGGCCGAACGCCGTCCATCCCCGCGCCGTGCTGCGCCGCAAGGTCTTCGAGGAGGCCGCCGCGGCGTCGATAGTGGACACCTACGTCTACTACCTCCGGCGCAAGCTCGGCCGTGCCGTGGTCCGCACCGTGCACGGGCTCGGCTACCGCCTCGGAACGCTCTGATGGAGGCGTCCGAGCGGGCAATCGTCCGGCGGACCCGGCTGCGGATCGGCCTGTTCGTCGGGCTGACCATCGGGGCCCTGCTGCTGCTGGCCGGCGGCATCTCCTACGCGGTCCTGGTCCGCGGCCAGGAGGCGCAGATCCAGCGCGAGCTGACGTGGGGCACCGAACACGGCACGATCGCCGGGCCGCCCGCCTGCAGCTGGATCTTCCAGTACGACGGCGCCACCGTGCGCACCGGCGCGAACCCGCCACCACCAGGCTTCCCGTTGCGCGACGCGCTGGACACCGTGGCGGCCACCCGGGCCACCGAGACCACCACCGTCGCGCGTAACGGCACGACCTACCACGTGCGCACCGAGGCCCGTGGCGACACCGTCGTCCAGGCGGTGTTCGACGCCCGGTTCCAGCTGTCCGACCGCCGGCACCTCCTGCTCGCGTTCAGCCTCGCGGCGGTGGCCGGGCTGCTCGCCGCCATGCTGACCGGTGTGCTCGTCGGCCGCCGGGCCGTCGCGCCACTCGCGGAGGCGCTGACCCGGCAGCGGCGCTTCGTGGCCGACGCCAGCCACGAACTGCGAACCCCGATCGCCCAGGTGCACACCCGCGCCCAACTGCTCGCGCGGCGGGCGCGCCACGACGGCACCGCCAGGAACCTGGACGACCTGGAACGCCTCGTCGGCACCACCCGCCGGCTCGGCGAGATCGTCGACGACCTGCTGCTCTCGGCCCGGCTCGCCGCCGCTCCCGCCGACCGGGAACCGGATCCGCCGGTCGACCTCACCTCGCTGGTCGGGACGACGGTCGCCGCCGAGAGCGACCGCGCCGCCGAGCGCCGGGTCACCCTCACCCTGGACACCCCCGGCGACCCGCTGCCGGTGCCGGGCGTCGAGTCGGCCCTGCGCCGGGTCGTCGGCGAACTGCTCGCGAACGCGCTGGCCCACACGCCGGCGGGCGGCCGGATCGACGTGACGCTGCGGGCCGCCGGCAACGCCGCCGAGTTCGTCATCGCCGACACCGGCAAGGGGTTCGACCAGGCCGACGCCCGGCGGATCTTCGACCGGTTCCACAGGGGCGCGGGCGCCGGGGACCGGCGTTTCGGCCTGGGTCTGGCGCTGCTCCAGGAGGTCGTCACGAGCCACCACGGCACGATCGAGGCCGAGGGCCGTCCAGGGCGGGGAGCCCGATTCACGGTGCGCCTGCCCCGGACGCGATCGCCGGGCACTACGAGTAGGGCCTCGCGGATCAGGAACCTCCGGGTGTGGCAGCTCGGCGCCGGTACGTGAGCGCCGGATCGTGGAGCGCGTTCTCCGGCCCACCGCCGGGAGGCCCGAGGTGCAGGATCGCGGTCGGCGCGTCGGCCAGGTTCCCGCCGGCCGGCAGCCGGGCCGCCGAGGGAGTCGCCGCCTCAGCCGCCGCGCCCGGTGTGCTCCTGCGCCGCACCAGCACCAGTGCGAGCGCGCCCAGGCCCGCGGCGACCAGCAGGCCGCCCAGGAGGAACATCGACGTACTGCCGCCCTCGTCGCTGACGGCCTTGAGCGTGGGCGGCGCGGCCGCGGGGGTGCCGTCGTCGTCCCCTGCCGCGAGAGGGCTCGCCTCCGCGGTGGGCGACGGCGGCGTCGTGGCC